>NZ_AMGD01000017.1:0-67375 GCF_000297555.1 Paenisporosarcina sp. TG-14 | reverse complement strand
ATTTCCGCTACGGTGGACGCTTTTCGCGGGCATGAGCCTCAGTCTCCTCGTCACTGCGAAAACATGTGCTCCTGCGGTTACTCGTCGCAAAGATATTGGACGAATGACAGTTCATCCAATATCTTTCCTACGGGATCAGCGGGATAGGCGAGACCCCGCAGTGGAGCGCTAGCGACCCAAGGAGGCTCTCCGCCCACCCCGTGGAAAGCGTCCGATTGGCGCAAATCAGCGGTATTCATACTAGAACCTACTCCTTAAAATACCGCGAATACTGGATTCATGGCTCACTAAATTTATTTACTTTCTTATTTTGTAAAAAAAGGATGTTGAGTAAATATCAACATCCCACTTCAAACCTATTATTATTTATCTATTACTAATCGTTTCTTTTGTTGTTCAAAAACAAAAGTAGAAAGATATTTTCTGCCGTCTGCTGTATATAGCACCAATTTCTGTTTATCTTCAGGATTTTCTGGTTGTTCAAATTCAATGAATTCTCCATCTAGAGATTCTGTGACTTTAGTAATCTCGTACCCACTATTCATGTAGAAATCAATTTTTTCCTTTTCCAAGTCATATTCTTTAGACGAACTCATAAGCTAACCTCCTCAGTAGTTATTTACTTTTCAGCATTAGACTAACCGACTGCTTTCTTTGGTAAAATCTCTTCTTCATCCTCATAGTCTAAAATTATCCAATCTCTTCCTACTGTAATTCCTAGAAATAACTCATCACTTGGATTCTGAATTTCACTTTGAGGATACTTTTTGAACCACCAATACTTAGCTAGTACATAATAACAAGCCGCTCCGACAACAAAACCAACTATAAATGAATAGTTTGATAACCAAAAAGCCGCTAAACCTCCTACAATCCACGACAACATTCCTGCTAAATTCACACCATTTAAATATCGATACTGTCCCTTGCTTTCATATAAATCCGGCACATTGACTCTCCGTTTTCTAAGAAGATAATAGTCAGCATATAAAATTCCGACAATCGCTGATAAAATTCCACCAATCGTTAATAGAAAAGGAATAATTATATTAAACAAATTCCAAGGTTGAACAACCGTCCCAATAACACCCGCCATTATTACACCGACATAAAAAGGAACTTTAGGACCGCCAACATTAGAAAAAATCGTTGCTGCTGGTATTAAATTAGCTGAAACGTTTGTTGACCACTGTGCGAAAACAATCATAATAAGTAAGACAGCAAGAACAATCCCGCTTGCAGCTTCTTGTAAGGCAACAATTGGATCATAATTCTTTACTGCAATATAAGAAACCCCACCAATTACAACCATGAAAGTTTGTGTAAGCGGCAAGGCAATCATATTTCCGATGATTGCATTTTTATTGCGTTTAAACCAATTCTTTTCATGTTGAGGAGCCTTTACAAATCGTGAAATAGAAGGGATATCGGCTGCTAATGTTGCCCAAAAGCCCATGTTAGTAAAAATGACTACTACAAATGCTGTAAAAACAGCAGCACCAGTAACCGGGCTCTCAATCCAAGACCAAACATTTCTTCCTTCTTGAATGGCCAAATCTGATAATGATGTATATATCCAAATCGAAATTAAAATGATAATGGGTGCTGCTAAATCTGCAAAACGCTCGACAGCTTTAATACCAAGTGATGTATTAATAAGTTGTGCAGCTGCAAATAAAACATAACATAAAAACCAGTTATCAAATCCAAATAAAGTAAATAGAATACCGTTTAACGCAGCCGATCCGAAATACGTATTAATACCGAACCAAAATGAAGCAGTGATCCCTCTTACAATGGATGGTATATGTGTACCTAGCGTACCAAATGGTGCTCTCATATAAACCGGGAAGGATAAGCCATGTTCAATACCAATGTCTCCAGTTAATGTTATAAAAAATCCAATTGCTAGTGCACCAATTAATGTAGCAAGCACAACCCATCCTAAAGATAGGTTTTGGACTCCTGAACCCCCAATTGCAAATGCAGCTAAAACCACAGCCATCCCAATCCACATGTTAGAAAACCCAAACCTACCAATTTTTCTTTCTTTATGCGCAATAGGAAGTAAATCAGGGGACTTTAAATAAGTTTTTTTCATTATTTTTTCTCCCTTTTTTAGCTTTTCACCTTAGTAACACCTGCTACATATATTCAATTGACTTATCGTTTGGTAAAAATACTATTGTAGTGCTTCTACTTTTACATGGTTAGAAAGTTGTACATGCTTGCCTCGTCTTAAATAGTTCCCCTTGCCTGGTTTACCAACGAATTGCTTGTCTCTTATGACAAATTCTCCACGACTAAGGACAGAAACAGGCTCCCCCGTCACCTTCAACCCTTCAAATGCATTGTAATCAACGGCCATATGATGACTGTTAACTGAAATGGTCCGCTCTATTTCAGGATCAAAAATAACGATATCCGCATCACTTCCAACAGCAATCGTTCCTTTTTGTGGGAATAAACCGAATAACTTTGCTGAACGAGTCGATACGATATCTACAAATTCGTTAACATTGATTCTTCCTTTTTTAACTCCTTCTGAAAAAAGCACACTAAATCGATCTTCGATAAAAGGACCGCCATTTGGAATTTTGGTAAAATCACCTTTCCCCAAGTCCTTTTGTCCATGAAAATCAAAAGAGCATTGATCAGAGCCAAGTGTTTGAAGTTGACCACTTTTTAATGCGTTCCATAATGCTTGTTGGTGTTTCTTTTCTCGTAAAGGTGGAGACCATACGTATTTTGCTCCTTCAAAACCAGGTTTTTCAAGAGCCGATTGATCCAAAACAAGGTATTGAGGACAAGTTTCCCCATACACTGTAAATCCTTTGTTTCTCGCCTCTGCAATTTTATCAACCGCTTCTGCGCAAGTGACATGAACTACGTACAACTGGGAGTCGGCTAAACCTGCCAATAAACATGCTCTTCCAGTTGCTTCCCCTTCGATTTCAGGTGGTCTCGTCAGCGCATGATAGATTGGATCAGTGTTTCCTGCTGCTAACGCTTCTTTTGTTAAATAATCGATGACATCTCCATTTTCAGCATGAACCATTACAAGAGCTCCATGTTTTTTTGCCATTACAAGAGTTCGAAACAACGTCTCATCGTCTGCCTGAAGAACATTTTTGTAAGCCATAAACACTTTAAAAGACGTGATGCCTTCTTCCTCGATGACTTGAGGGATTTCAGCTAAAACACGTTCATTTATTTCCCCAATCATTAAGTGAAATCCATAATCGATTACTGCCTTGTCTTTAGATTTTGCATGCCAAGTTTGAATCGCTTTTTTAAGTGGCTCACCTTTATTTGTTAAACAAAAATCAATAATTGTTGTTGTTCCACCGAACGCAGCTGCGATTGTCCCTGACTCGAAATCATCTTTACTTACCGTTCCACCAAATGGCATTTCTAGATGAGTATGCGGATCGACCCCGCCTGGGAATAGATAACATCCTTTCGCATCAATAACTTCCATGCCTGCACTTGGCAGATCTAAACCGATTGCTGTGACCTTTCCATTATCAATAAGCACATCCGCATTAAACGTTTCTGTAGCCGTAATAATCGTTCCATTTTTTATAATTTTTTTCATAACAATTCTCCTTTTCAATGTAGAAAATAGATTTTGTTATCCTTTTAAACTAGCAAATGCGTGTTGACGATCATTCCAAGACATAGCTATTTTCTCGCGTGGAAGCTCTAACATACTGATTGCCCCTTCCTCAGGGCATACAATGGCACATAAATTACATCCAACGCAATCTGCTTCGCGAACTTTAAGATATTTTTTCCCATTTGGATCTGTAAGCATATCGATACATTGATGTGCTGTATCTTCACAGGCAATGTGGCATTTATTGCAATTGATGCAAACTTCCGTATTAATTTTTGCTACTGTACGATAATTTAAATCTAAATTTCCCCAATCGGAGTACTTCTCTACCGATTTCCCAATAAGTTCATTAACCGATGAAATCCCCTTGTCGTCAAGATAGTTATTAAGTCCATCAATCATATCTTCGACAATACTAAATCCATGGTGCATGGCAGCTGTACAAATTTGAACATTTGTAGATCCCATCAACATGAATTCAACTGCATCTCGCCAATTTGAAATGCCACCAATACCTGATATAGGAATAGTAATATTTGCGTTTCTTGCACATTCAGCGACCATATTTAGCGCTATCGGTTTAACCGCTGGTCCACAATAGCCACCATGAGCCCCTTTTCCTGCAACATTCGGAATTGTATTCCATGTATCTATGTCGACTCCTGCTAAGCTATTTATTGTATTAATCATACTTATAGCGTCTGCTCCACCTCTTACAGCAGCTTTAGCTGTCATCGTTATATCGGTTATATTCGGCGTTAGCTTCACAATGACTGGGGTTCTAGCTACTTCTTTCGCCCACATCGTTTGTGATTCAACGAGATCCGGCTGCTGTCCTGAAGCTGCGCCCATCCCACGTTCTGCCATTCCGTGAGGACATCCGAAATTTAACTCAAGGCCATCCACTCCAACGTCTTCTACTCGTTTGACAATTTCATGCCACTTTTCTCTGCTAGGTTCAACCATTAATGAGGCAATAATTGCGTGATTAGGAAACCTCTTTTTGGTCTCATAAATTTCTTTTAAATTCACTTCAAGTGGACGATCGGTAATCAGTTCAATATTGTTAAAACCGGCCACTCTTCTTCCATTAAAATTAACTGCAGCAAACCTTGAAGAGGTATTAATGATTGGTTCACCCAAGGTTTTCCAAACCGCTCCACCCCAGCCCGCTTCAAAAGCACGCTGAACTTGATACCCTGAATTTGTTGGTGGTGCCGAGGCCAGCCAAAATGGATTTGGTGACTCGATTCCAGCAAGATTACTCCTTAAATCCGCCATCAGAATTCCTCCTAAGCAAATGATAGTAAATGACTACTTATTTTATTGATTATGCGCTTTCGATACCTATCTTTTTTAGTTGTTGATGAATGGCATAGGCTGCTTTTTTTCCATGCTGTGCTGCTGAAACGACCATTGCTTCTCCTTGGCCTTCACCGAATATGAAATCACCTACTGCATACACTTTGGGATTGGACGTTTGATATGTTTCGAGATCAATTTTCACGACGCCCTTTTTCTGCTCGAGTCCAAATGCGTCCATTAAATTAAGGTATCTCGTTTGACCAATCGCTTTAATAACCGCATCAACTTCTATAATAAATTGAGAGCCTTCAACAGGCATAGGTCGACGGCGTCCATCAGTTCCTGGTTCACCTAATTGCATCTTGATACATTCCATTTGCTTTAATTGGCCATTATTGTCCCCAATTAAACGAGTTGGTGCTGTTAGCCATCTGAATTCAACGTTATCTTGCTTTGCGAATTCATACTCAAACTCATAGGCTGTCATTTCTTTTTGAGAGCGGCGATACAGAATTTTCACATTTTCTGCGCCTAACCTTACAGAGCAAGTAGCAGCATCAATTGCCGTATTCCCCGCTCCGATTACAACGACACGTTTGCCAACTAAGTCATCTGTTATCTCTTTTGTTTTTGAATCTTCTACAAACTGAATCGCATCGTGAACCCCTTTTAACTCCTCTCCTTCAATTTGAAGCATTGACCCTTTTGACATACCAACAGCCAAAATGACAGAATCATAGGTTTCGAGAATTTCTTTAACACTAATATCTTGTCCTACAGTGATATTTGTTTTGATTTGAACACCTAAATTTACTACCTGGTCAACTTCCCATTGAGCTACTTTTTGTGGTAAGCGGAAAGACACAATTCCATACGTATTTAGTCCACCAGCTTTTGATTTCGATTCATAAATCGTAACTTCGTAGCCTAAGCGTGCAAGTTCTCGAGCAGCTGACAAGCCTGCGGGACCCCCGCCGATAATGCCGACGCTCATTCCATTCTTTTCCCCTGCTTTAAATAATATTTGTTCATTTTTAATCGCCCAATCCGTGGCATAGCGCTGTAAATCTCCTATCATTATTGGCTTGGTCGAATGATTTAACACACATGCTCCCTCACAAAGTTCTTCAGTCGGACACACGCGAGCGCAACTGGCCCCAATTGGATTTGCCTCCATAATAGTTGTGGCTGAGCCTTTTAAATTTCCAGAAGCAATTTTTTTAATGAAAGAAGGAATATTAATTGCTGTCGGACATGCTTGAATGCACGGCGCGTCGTAACAATAGAGACAACGATTGGATTCATCCATTGCCTCTGCCGGTGTAAGACCGGCTTTCACTTCTTCAAAATTCCGGTTTAATGTAGCCAATGAAACAAAGGTTTTATTATCATCTCTCATCTTCATACCTCCCATTGTGAAAAAATAGAGTAATTGAGCTACTATCTTAAGTAATTAAGGATTTACTCATTGATACTTGACATTGCTCCATACGTTTCTGGTCGACGATCCCTAAAAAATTGCCAAGTGTTGCGTACTTCTCTAATTAGTGCCTTGTCCATTTCGCCAATAACGACTTCATCTTGATCACGACTACCAATTGATACCATGCTTCCTCTTGGGTCAACTAAATATGACTGACCATAAAACTCTCCCAGATTCCAAGGACCTTCTGTACCCACACGGTTAATTGCCCCTACATAGTAACCATTGGCAACGGCATGAGCTGGTTGTTCTAGTTTCCATAAATATTCCGATAGTCCCGCTACAGTCGCTGAAGGATTAAAAACAATTTCAGCTCCATTCAAACCTAGTAGTCTTGCACCTTCTGGGAAATGGCGATCATAACAAATATATACGCCCACTTTTGCAAACTGAGTGTCAAAGACGGGATACCCTAAATTCCCTGGCTTAAAGTAATATTTCTCCCAGAATCCATTTCCTTCATTCCCAACATTGACTTGTGGAATATGATGTTTACGGTATTTACCTAGATAAGAACCATCCGCATCAATGACAGCTGCTGTGTTGTAGTAAGTAGCAATACCGTCTCGTTCATAAATTGGTAATACAATAACCGTTCCTAGCTCTTTAGCTAACGCCTGGAATTGAATCGTCGTTGGTCCGTTTGGTACTTCTTCTGCAGCTTCATACCATTTCGAATTTTGCTCTGTACAAAAATAGGGTCCATAAAATATTTCCTGTAAACAAATAATTTGAGCACCTTTAGCGGCGGCATCTCTTACTAATTTAATATGCTTTTCAATTGCTTTATCTTTATGAAGCTGAACAGGTTCATTTCCATCAACATTATTGGATGCTTGAATTAACCCGATTTTCACTTTATTAGTCATATACAAAGTCCCCTTTTCTAAATTTAATATCGTCATGAAAACATGCATTATTTATTAAACAGAAATCGTAGAGCAGTTCTTCTTTATAACCATCATGTAGTCACTGAAAAAAATTCAACATTCTGACTTTTTAAATGGCAACACTTTACTTACATTCGTTATAGAATCCGGTTTTCCTTTATTCATTTGGATTATTTCTTTCTTGGGCAAACAAAAGCCTTAATCGTTCTCAGACTAAGGCTTACATAAGAAAGATTCATCCTTAGATATAAGTAGAAATATTCGCCTGTTAAAGTGAATGTATGACTTCTTTAAACACTTTAACAAGGAATGTAAACTCATCTTCAGTCATGCTTAACGGTGGAGCTAAAGTGAGAACATTGTTATAGCCTTCTACGGTATCACCATTTTTTCCGATAATAAGTCCTTTTGCTTTGCATGCAGCAATCATTTCATTCACTTTTTTCAATTCTAGTGGTTTTTTCGATTCTTTATCTTCTACTAATTCCACACCGATTAATAATCCCTTACCACGAATATCCCCTACATTTGGATGACTATTTAGTTCAGCCAATTCACTTAATAATCTAATTCCTAGACGACTTGATTGTTCAATTAGGTTTTCTCTTTCAATAATTTCTAAGTTTTTAAGGGCTACAGCACATGCAGCAGGATTTCCTCCAAACGTATTGATATGGCGGAAATGTTCATAGTCATCTGTGCCTTTAAACGCTTCGTAAATTTCACGTTTCACAGCCGTTGCAGATAAAGGAAGATACGAGCTGGTTAGACCTTTTGCCATTGTAATAATATCTGGTTTGACATCATAATTCATAAAACCAAAAGCTTTACCAGTACGCCCAAAACCACAAATGACTTCATCACAAATCAATAAGGCCCCGTTTTCTT
The DNA here is from genome assembly GCF_000297555.1 of Paenisporosarcina sp. TG-14. Taxonomy (NCBI): domain Bacteria; kingdom Bacillati; phylum Bacillota; class Bacilli; order Caryophanales; family Caryophanaceae; genus Paenisporosarcina; species Paenisporosarcina sp. TG-14. The sequence goes on along the minus strand of NZ_AMGD01000017.1, from coordinate 59,190 downwards.
CACAAATACCTTTTACTTGCTTCATATAGTCTTCATCCGCAATAAGAACACCACCACCCGTAATAATTGGTTCCAATATTACTGCCGCAATGGTGTTAGACAGTTCCCACTTCATCGTACGATCAATTTCTTCTGCACATGCTTTGCTAAATGATTTTGCCGTATGATACTCCGGAAAGCGATAACTGTCAGGTGGAGTTACATGTAAGAACCCCTGTGCCAGTGGCTCATATTTGTATTTCCTTTGAGCCTGACCTGTCGCTGAAAGCGCTGCCATTGAACTCCCATGATAAGAACGATAACGTGAAATTATCTTGTATCGTCCGTGATCCCCATTTTGTTGATGGTATTGTCTCGCAATTTTAAATGCTACCTCATTCGCTTCTGAACCACTGTTTGAAAAGAAAATAACATACTCATCACCTAACCACTCGTTCAACTTTTCCCCTAATTTAATTGCAGGAAGATGACTTTGTGTTAAAGGATAAAAAGGTAATTCTTGCAGCTGTTCGTACGCAGCTTCCGCTAATTCTTTTCTTCCATAACCAACGTTCACTGACCATAAACCAGACATACCATCTAAATATTTGTTCCCCTCTGTATCCGTAATCCATGCTCCTTGGCCAGATTTGACAACCATTGTGGAAGGATTGTATTTTTTCATCGAATGCCAAAGATATTTTTCATCTTTTTCCTCTAACTGATTCTTTTGTTCAGTTTGCATACTTTCAGCTCCTTTCAATTTCGTTGAAATCTTTGTCTAATTACCCTTATGGATAAATTATCTATTTTCATGATTTTTCTAAGCTATATCTCTATATGTCAAAATCAACATTTTAATTACCTTCTACACATTTGTTTCAATATTCAGACTACATTAATATTATAGCTTACCAACTTCTTCCTATCATTAGACACACTGTAAAATGAACAGAGTCATTCAATGGACGATATGGATAAACTGTCTATTTATTTTGGTAACAACCCTATTTTGAAAGTTTCGATAGACATAAAATAAGAACTAATCCATATGAAATTTCAGTACATATATTCTTTAAGCAAAGAATAATTTCTATCCTTTTGAATGATTACATCATCCTTGTTAGGGTATAAATAGACTAGACGATATTATTACCGGAGGTGCAATATACATGGAAGAACAAACACGGTCAATTGTTCAACAATCATTAAATGCATTATTAGGAAATGAATCATTTTTACCTGAATTACAAGGTGATATGCGCAAAACAGCATTCACTTCCCTCAATGCCATTCTTTCCACACCGAATCAAATACATAAATCATTTTTACGCGTCGCGTTAGAGGGCGGAGAAGTAGTACGAATTCCTTCATATCGCGTTCATCACAACGATGCTTTAGGTCCTTATAAAGGAGGAATCCGTTTTCATGAGACGGTTAATGAAGAGGATGTTGTTAATTTAGCGTTTTTAATGACTTTGAAAAACGCCCTTCATAACGTTCCTTTTGGAGGGAGCAAAGGCGGTATCTCCATCAATCCTAAAGAATTTTCAGAAAAAGAATTACAACTCATTTGTGTAAATTACGTACGCTATTTCAATAACGTATTAGGACCAGATAAAGATATTCCAGCACCTGATGTTGGCTCAGGAGAACGTGAAATGGATTGGATGATGGCTGAGTATAAAAAAATTAATCCAGGAAGTCAGTACCTAGGCAGTTTCACAGGAAAAAGCATTGTAAATGGCGGCTCTTTAGGTCGTCGTGAAGCTACAGGGAAAGGCGTATACTTTTCATTCCGCTATTTATTGCATGACTATGTCATAGCAAATGAAAAGGCATTGGCAACTTCTACAAATATATTTGCCAAAACTGCTCTCGATTTCATGAATCGTCCCTTGACTGTGGCCGTCCAAGGATTTGGGAACGTCGGTTCAGTTACTGCATTAGAAGCATCTCAGTGTAAGTATATTCACAATAAAGTTGTCGCTGTTAGTGACCGCAATGTGACTTTATTTAACGCTGATGGACTAGATATCCCTGCACTTATTGACTTTATTGCGAAGAATCAAGGCGACTTGCCAACATCTGTAGAACAGCTGACAGAAATAAGCGTACATGCCGAAATTCAATCTCGCGAAGATATTTTAACAATGAATGTCGATGTATTATTTTTAGCAGCACTTGAAAACCAATTACATGATCATAATAAAACAGAAGTAAAAGCGCGCATCATTGTTGAAGGTGCAAATGCTCCAACTACTCAAGAAGCTGATGATTATTTAAGTAATAAAGGAGTAATTATCATACCTGATATTTTAGCGAATGCAGGTGGTGTCATTGTTTCTTATTTAGAATGGTTACAAGGTCGCGAAACACAATTTTACACAGAGGAACAAGTGCATAATCAATTATTCGACAAAATGAAGCACACTTTAGATGGTATTCTTCCACAATATTTCGGTGATCCTTTCCCACTTCGTCAAAATTGCTATATTCACTCAGTCACTCGCCTATCTACCGTTTTATACAAACAAGGGCAGCTATATTAAACGTCTATTTTAAGTACCTGCTCTTCCCTAATAATGAGGTGAACTTGAGATGAAGAAAATTGCTATTGTAACTGGCGCAAACTCTGGAATGGGTCTTGCCACAACGATTGAACTTGCTAAACAAGGATTTCATGTCGTAATGATGTGCCGTAACGAGCAAAAAGGACTTATAGCATTAAAAGATGCAATCTCACAAAGTCAATCAAGTTCAATCGAACTTATCCATGGAGATCTTGGTTCATTCGAAAGCATTCGGAAATTCACAGATACTTTCCATGCAAAGTTTGATCATGTAGATGTCCTCATTAATAATGCAGGTGTCGTAAATATAAAGCGTGAAATCACTTCAGAAGGACACGAAGCCCAGCTCGGGGTAAATCACTTAGGTCATTTTTATTTAACAAAATTACTGCTGGATGACTTGAAACTCTCAACACAAGGACGAGTTATCGTGGTCTCTTCTGGTGCTCACAAATGGGGTAAAATCGATATACAGGATATGGACATGTCCCGTGGATATAATGTAATGAAAGGATATGGTCGATCTAAATTAGCAAATTTACTCTTTATGCATGAGTTCACTAAACTACTAGAAGGAACAAACGTAACGATAAATGCGGTACATCCTGGAGCTGTTTCAACAAATATAGGGATTGATCGAAGGACAGATTTCGGACGCGTTCTAGTCAAATTGTTAAAACCCTTCTTTTTGACTCCAACACAAGGTGCACGTACAGCAGTTTTTTTAGCAACTAGCGAAGAGCTATCTACTGTAAGTGGACGGTATTTTTATCAAATGAAAGAAGCTCCTATGTCAAAGCTCGCACAAGACCCACATCTCGCAAAAGGTCTGTGGTTATGGAGTGAGCAACAAATTCGCTGATTTTCAATACAATATGTATCACGGTGACCTTAATAGTAAAAATGACTCAAAACGTCGTTGTATAACGATGTTTTGAGTCATTTTATTTAATTACAACATTTTTGTTTTATCTTGTTGTATCGCTAACATCACTGGATCTTCCGTCTTCGTATAATCCAATTTCATTTTTTCTAGTTCTAGTCTCATTTTTTCAGTTTCTACAACAAAATTCTGTTGCTTCACCTTTTCAAGTTCTAACTCCACATTTAGCATTTTAGCTTTCACCTTATTATTGTCTTTCATGTATTCCGTAATAATTCCAAAAATTGTAATTATAGAGAACATAACTATCGCGACGGTTACCATATTTCACCCCTTTTACTATTTCAAATAATTTCTGTGTCATAATTTGTTTTCACTTTTAAAATATCTTTACTTATTACTTGTATTTACATTTTTAATTGGAAATGGTTTCAAAAAGATAAATAAAGTGCTAGGCAAATTAGTTTACTTAACTCCAAGTTGCCTAGCACTTTATACTTCTATAAATAGTCATACTTTTTACTTTCTAATAATGCCTCTTTCAAGTGCTTGTTCAGTTAGTTCGTCTCTGAATTTTGGATGTGCGATACTAATTAATTGCTTCGCTCGATCACTAATAGATCGACCATGAAGACGCGCGATACCGTATTCGGTTACGACGTTATCAACATCATTTTTACCAGTTGTCACAACCGAGCCTGGTGTCAAATCCAGTTTAACTCTTGAAATCGTGTCATTTTTGGCTGTGGAATGCATGCAAATAAAGCCTTTTCCATTTTCCGCAAAACGTACTCCTCGCGCAAAATCAATTTGTCCACCACTGGATGAATAATATTTTCCACCGACCGTTTCAGATGCACATTGACCAAATAAATCAACTTCTGTAGACGCGTTAATGGATACAATATTCTCTTCTTTGGCAATTTCACGAGGATCGTTGACTAAACTTACAGGTAAAAACTCTACAGAAGAGTTGTTATGAATAAAGTCATACAAACGCTTTGTTCCATATGCAAATGTTGCAACAATCTTACCTTTATTGGTGAATTTTTTCGTGCCATCAATAGCACCTGCTTCGACTAAGTCTACAATTCCGTCTGGCAACATTTCTGTATGTATACCGAGATTTCTATGGTTTTTCAATAAACTCATGACTGCATTTGGAACCGATCCTATTCCGATTTGAAGTGTGTCTCCATCTTGAATATCAGCAGCTACTTTTTCCGCAATGCGCATATCATTTTCCCCTATTTCAGGAACTACTTCTTCAGCTAATGGCGTATCATGCTCCACGTATCCAGCAATTTGACTAATATGAATTTGGTTATGTCCAAAAGTACGCGGCATATTGCGGTTAACCTCTAATATGAAGGGAACTTTTCCAATAAACTCGGCTATATAATCGGCTTGTGTGCCTAGCGAAAAATAACCATGCTCGTCCATTGGCGTTGCTACTGAAAAAATCATCGACATCTTAGTTACTTTTGACAGCATGCGTGGAACTTCATGAAAATTGTTTGGTACTAAGTCTATTTTAGCTTGTTGGTAGGTTTTTCGCGTTGCTCCACTTAAAAAATACGACACATGTGTAAGTTGTCCTGGCATCTCGCCCATAATATATTTCCGAGGGTGCAACGCCAACATTTGATGAATTTTCACACCATTTAATTCACTTGCATGTTCTTCTAAAATATCCAATAAGCGAATTGGTTCACCATTTGCAATTGGAATAATGATGTCAGCTTCCTTTTCAATTAACCCAATAAATTTTTTCACATTTAATAATTTAGTCAAAATTGTTCACTCCTATCTAAACTCTATGTATTACTGTAGCATACGTACGTTACATTTTTTAATCCTAAATAACTTAAGAAAAGTAGGGAAACTTATCTAATAAGTTTGATTATCTCAAATATTTCGTATCGATTAGTGATAATTACAAAAAATATGGTTAAGTACCTTCTATCTACTAAACAACATGACCTATATGACACTTGTCATGGTTGTCACTTGACGTTTATGTCTTTTATTATCTGCTCCTAATCCCTATTCTTAATGTAACAAGATTTTTAGTGAAAAAATTCAAATATATCTTTTCCAGGAGGACGTTATGAGTAAAGAAAAAACAATGCAGTTACGAAAATTAATAGCACCATTTGAAAAATCTGATACGACAGCAAGTGTAAAACAAATCATTAACTCGATTCCCCCATTTTTCATCCTTTGGTTTTTGGCTTATCAGAGTTTAGAAATTTCAGTATTCCTTACAGTAGCATTAGCGATAGTAGCATCAGGATTTGTCATTAGAATTTTCATCATTTTTCACGATTGTACGCATGGTTCATTCTTTAAAAGTAAAAAAGCAAATGCAATTTTAGGAAGCATTACTGGAATCATTACCCTTTTCGCCTTTGAAAAGTGGAAACGTGATCATTCAATTCATCATGCAACAAGCAGTAACTTAGACAAACGCGGAACTGGCGATGTATGGGTTATGACGATTGACGAGTATATTGAAGCTTCACCAGGTCGTCGATTCGGTTACCGTTTATATCGCAATCCACTTGTGATGTTCGGTTTAGGTCCATTATTTTTATATTTAGTTTCAAACCGTTTCAATCGTAAAGATGCACGTAAAAAAGAAAAAATGAATACGTACTTAATCAACGTAGCAATCGTTGCTTTGTATGGCTTCATGATTTGGTTAGTTGGCATTCAAGCATTCGCAATCATTCAAGGAACTCTATTGATTGTTGCAGGATCACTTGGTATTTGGTTATTTTATGTTCAACACCAATTTGAAGATTCATACTTCGTAGAAGAAGAAGAATGGGATTACGTAAAAGCTGCGGTTGACGGCAGTTCATTTTATAAATTACCAAAAGTACTTCAATGGTTAACTGGTAACATTGGTTATCACCATGTGCACCATTTAAGCCCACGTATTCCGAACTATAAATTAGAAGAAGCACATGAGTCTTCACCACCACTTCATCAAGCTACAACTATTAACTTGAAAACAAGTTTGAAATCGTTTAATTTCCGTCTATATGATGAATCGAAGAAGACGTTCGTTACATTTAAAGATGTTAAGCATTTGATAAATGCTAAAACTTCTAATCAAAATTAAACAAAACCTTTATAAGACACCGATTGAAGTGACAATGTCACTCCAATCGGTGTTTTTCGTATTTTTAGACAATCCTTCAAATTCCCTTCCGCGTGTGTGTGCCCGTCGCTAGCTTGAGCTCTTTCCATTATTCGTCGCAAGGAACCTTGCAACCTTAAACCTTTTCCAAATCTCAATTATAAAAAAGTGCTCATTTTTATTACCTATTTTTAAGCACTACACTTGCAAAAATATTTCGTAGACCTGGTGGACTTTTTAAAACCCCCAATAAGTAATCGTATCAAGTATTCCAATAATGATAAGTAGGACTCCAGCAGATTTTTGAATAATTAATCCGATTTTTTTAGTATTCTTAATTGAATGTTTATCTATTTCCAGGAACCACATGACGGCAATAACTATCAATAAAGGTAAGGTTGTTGCGATTCCAAACACTGCTGGCAATACAAAACCGTAAGATGAAGTTAAAACTAATGGCATGAGTGAAACAAAGAATAGAACAAACATCGTTGGACAAAAAGCAATTGAAAAGCTGACTCCCATTAAGAAAGAACCTAGTCTTCCCTTTCGAAGTCGAAGTGGAATTGTACTTGTAAGTTTATTAATCAGGTTAAGCTTGAAAACACCTAGCAATACGAGACCTACAAAAATGATTAATGGCCCTACTATTTTTCTCAAAAAAGGAAAATAGGTTATGATGCTTTGTTCAAACGTTTGACCAAACAGCCAAACGAATAAACCCAATACGCTGAACACAAAAATTTTTCCGAACATAAAAGATAGAACATCTAGCCAATCTGTTCGATTTTGTATGGTACGGTTTCCATAGTAAGTAATAGCACTTATATTTCCTGTTAATTGACATGGAGCCACGGCTCCAATAATTCCCAGAAAAAAGGTGACCAACAATGGATAGTCAGAAAATGATTGTACAAAAACGAAAAAGGGTTCACTAATGGTCGTGCTGATTTCAGACAATAAACTATACATGCTTCTTTAACGTCCTTTCTATTATTACAATGTCCTTGTCATAGCTTTCAAGAAAGAAACTTATATCTCTATATGGTAATGGCCCCACGGTAGTTTCCTATTTCATACTAAATAACCTTTATGCTACACTTCCTGTTTCTTTCAAATCCTTTTATAAGGCTAACAAGAAAATATGTGGAAAGTATGAAGGAATATATTTAAATTTTCGGTCAACCATTGTAATATGTTTTATCGATAGGATCTAATCTCTTTTTTCAATTCTTCAGTGATGTGAGCAATTACACGATTCTCAAAACCGTCGCACATAAAAAATTGATTTTGGGGTATAGTAAAAAAGGAATGCCATCTATTTGAGGGCGTCCATTTAATCTATTAATTATTATCAACAAAATTCATCATATAATAACTTCTATCGATAGCTTAATATTCCACCATTTTTCAGCCTTACTTTCCTTTTTTAGGAATATGTATGAAAAATATTCGAATTATAAAAGACAATTGTACATCATAATAATTTTTCTTTAGAAAGGAATTAGAATTGAAATGAAGAAAAAAGTTGGAATGACACTGGCTTTATTATTGGTAGTTGGGGGATTCTTTTATTACACAACGTTTTTTGCGTATCAGCCATTGGAAGAGTTATCTAACTTCCCAATCCCTAAAACTGCTGTACTGCTTATAGAGATGGAAGATGTTAAGTTTTATGATTGGTCCCGAGCAACTGCAGGAAGTGGTATACCATTTGGATATGAAATTGTCCTCAAAGCAAATGGATGGAAGCAGGGAGAGGTAGAAGGCGCTTCGGTTTCTTTCACAAAAGGAGATCACCAAATAAGATTGATTTCTCAAACTGGTCTCTTTACACTAATTAAAATAAAATAACTAGGAAAATTCTCTCATGATTTATTATTACTAGTTGGTTTTGTAAAAGAATGATGCCAATCTCTTATTTGACTAATTGTGAAGATTTATCGTAGACTGATAACTTCTAATTTTGTCGAATGTAATAGAAATCTGATGATGGGTATTCATAAGAAAATATTTGCATTATCCTATTTCAAATTTCACACACCCATATCGAGCAAGTGCATCTGTTTGCAAATACCTGTTGTCACCTGTACATAGTTCCAGATTTAAAATACTATTAAAAATAACTACCTGAATATAATCATGGTCTCGTCTAGGGGCAGAAGATAATAAACGCTTCTTTGGCTTACCCATCAGGGATTAACCATCATAACGGGGTTATTACTCGTATACGTTTAGCAGTTCTGTGTCAGAATGTCATCGTCATCTCCCGGATTTAAATCCATGGAAATGAACAAGTGGATGTATTCTTTACATTACGTAATCTGTTATCAGCATCCCATTCACACAAGAACTATCAATAATCCAGAAGCAATGTCTTTTCATGGAGATACACGATGGAAAGTCAAACAAAGCATTGACCAATAGTTTATGAATCAGTATAAACGGTTATATGAATAGACTTAGGTTAAAAATCTATTAAAATTTATAATGAAAAGGAGGGATTATATGAAAACTTCTATTAAAGCCTTTATTTTTGACGTATACGGTACACTTTTTGACGTTCATTCTCTTAAGAAAGTATGTAATGATCTATATCCTGAAAAAGGGGATGAAATTAGTCAATCCTGGCGTGCAAAGCAAATCGAATACTTTTTCTTACGACAATTAATGGGGAATTATGAACCCTTTCTCAAAATCACGCATGATGCCTTAAAGTATGCAATCAAAGAACATCATGAACAATTAGATGAGCAAAACGAGAAACAGTTGCTCGAAGCCTATTTACAGCTTTCGCCTTATCCGGAAGTGCAAAGTGTGCTGAAACAATTAGGACATAAACAATTAGTTGTATTTTCTAATGGATCCCATGATATGTTAGATCCCCTTATTCAAAATTCAGGGCTTTCTAATTTCTTTGATTACACGATTAGTATCGATGAAGTTAAACAATACAAGCCTACACTCACCTCCTATCGTCATGCACTTGATACATTAGGAGTAAAGCGAGAAGAGGTCTTATTCATGTCATCAAATGGTTGGGATATTTCGGGAGCTAAAAACTTTGGTTTTCAAACAGCATGGATTAATCGCAACAACTTGCCAACTGAAGAACTTAATTTAGTCCCAGATAGCATTTATTCGGATTTGACTGGTATTTTGGAGTGGAAATAAATATGTGACTAATAAAGATAATTTGGAATTAGTTATTTTCTGTTTAGAATAGAATTAATACCCATCAAAGATTAAACCTTATATATAAAAAGAAGCATCCATATTAAGTAAAATTATATACTCGAAAAACCATTCCGCTAAAGGAATGGTTTTTCTGTCTGTTATACTATTCTCAAGTCAATCGTTCATGAAATTTTGGAGGTATGTATGCAAAGCTGGTATCAAATTTTCCCTAAAAACCCTTATGTCAGTATTTATATTTGGATTATATTTTGTGTTTTGCCATTGTTTTATATTTTCAAATCGTATTCACCATCGGAAAGTTTTCTAGGATTACTTTTAGTAGTAGCATTCTTTTTAACCTATCGCCAATCATTCATTTCTAGAGGCTGGCGCATGTACGTTTGGATTGCTTGTCAAATTGCCATTAGTATTACGTTAATCATCTTGTTTGGATACCTTTACTTTTCTTTATTCTTAGCCTTTTTTATCGGCAACATTCGGAACAAAGCAGGATTTATCACGATGTATGTCGTTCACCTCGTCACAACGATTGTGTCTGTTAGTATTGGCTTTTTTACTCAGTCCGACATATTTGTATCTCAGTTCCCTTTTATTCTAATCGGTGTAATTGGCGTTATTTTATTGCCTTTTAATTCGTACAATCGTAATAAACAAGAGCAGCTTGAAGGCCAATTAGAAGATGCTAACAAACGGATTTCCAAATTGCTTATCATTCAGGAACGTCAACGAATTGCGCGTGATTTACACGATACATTAGGACAAAAGCTATCTTTAATAGGGTTGAAAAGTGATTTAGCGAGCAAAGTCATCGAAAAAGATCCTCTTCGAGCAAAAGCTGAGCTTCGTGATATTAACTACACCGCCCGTATTGCGTTAAAAGAAGTTCGTGAACTCGTTTCTAATATGCGCGCAGGTAAATTAGAAGATGAACTTTTACGTGTACAACAAATCTTAAAAGCAGCTGAAATTGATTTTCGTGTAAAAGGAAATCCAGGGTTAAGAGATACACCTTTGCTCGTTGAAAATGTGTTAAGCATGTGTTTAAAAGAAGCGGTCACTAATGTTGTAAAACATAGTAACGCCACATTTTGTCATGTATTGATTAAACAAACACAAAATGAATTATTTCTTCAAATACAAGATGATGGAATTGGATTTGAGGCGCATACCCAATTTTCAGAAGGAAACGGTTTACGCGGAATGAAAGAACGTTTAGAGTTCGTTAACGGGGTATTAGAAATTTCGGGAGTTGGTGGCACAACCCTTAATATTCGAATCCCACACGTCATCTTACAATCGGTTAAGGAGGAATTATCATGATTCGTATTGTACTAGCAGAAGATCAACGTATGTTACTTGGTGCACTTGGTTCATTACTCGATTTGGAGGATGACATGGAGGTTGTAGGAAAAGCTTCTAACGGAGTTGAAGTTCTTACTTTGGTTCACCAACTAAATCCAGATGTCTGCATCATGGATATTGAAATGCCTTCTAAAACTGGTTTAGATGCAGCTGAAGAGTTAAAGGAACATGATTGCAAAGTAATCATTCTCACTACTTTTGCACGTTCAGGGTACTTTGAGCGAGCACGAAAAGCAAATGTCATGGGATATTTATTAAAAGATAGTCCGAGTGAAGATTTAGCTAAATCCATCCGTAGTATTATGGAAGGTCGTCGCGTCTATGCTCCTGAACTTATAGACCTTGCTTTTAGTGGAGAAGATAACCCTTTAACTGAGCGTGAGCACCAAGTTCTAGAACTCATTGCAGACGGAAAAAACACGAAGGAAATTGCGAGTCAAATGTACATTACAACTGGAACTGTCAGAAACTATATTTCCGTAATTTTAGATAAATTGGACGTCAGTAACCGTATTGAAGCGATTTCAAGATTTAAAGAAAAAGGATGGTTTAAGTAAGCACTTCCTTTTGGATGTGCTTACTTTTTCTTTATTCCTTACTTTAACAACTCTTACGGTATTGAATGAACCATCCATTTTCGTTTACCATACTTACTCCAATAAAACCTTCACTCAAAGTCTGTTGTTGCATCTGGTTGTCATCCATCGCAATTAGTCGTCCTTCTATACTAGTGTCGACAAGTTGCTCTTCATGTAACTTTTTCATAAACACATAACGAAGTTTGCCTTCGTATTTTAGTTTCAATGCAACAATGTGCAGGCCTAACGCAAATTTGTCTTTAAGACTTGGAATGTTAAACGGTGCAACTGTTGCACATACATAATCAAAGCGAGATGGATCCACTTTAGCCATCACCATCTCACCCATCTTCTTTTGAAGCCCTTTTCCACGATAATCTGGATGTACAATAGACAAGTCCTGATAAATGACCCGTTCCAACGTCTCACTAGATAGCCCAGCATCTAATCCCAAATGTTCTGCATCAAATGGAAGAACGACCATGACACGAAAAGCAATTAATCTTTTCCCGTCAAACAATCCCAGTATGAACCCGTTACCACTAAAAATAAATTCAAATTCCTCTACCGTTGAAGGCTGCAGTACATCTTTGGACTCCAAATGAGCTATCGCAACTTTTTGCAAAGCTAGTAAATCTGGTAGATCCTTTAATTCTACTATTCTTGGTTTTAAATCGTGTAAATTACTATTTGTATGTTCCTTCATTTCTTCACCCATTTCAAACTGATATTATCTTATCTTACCCTTTTTCTTGTAACACCGCACTCAAAGGTTTGAGCCCCTCCCCCCAAAAATGATACGATGTACGAATTACGGGTACAAACTCATTCTTTATCGTTTTTTTCTCATATATAACATTATCTCAAACTAGAGGAGTACGTGACAATGGATCAAAAAAGCATAACGGAATATATTATTCAAAAATATCAAGAAGATGAACAAGTCATGATCCAACTATTTGTGCAATGGTGCCAAAATCATGACATTGACCCCTTTTCACTTTATCAAAAAGCTTACCCAGCTCAAGGACCCAATGAAGCCATCAAAACAATTATCGAAAACAACGAACCTATGGATTTAGATATTGAGTCAAGCACACTCATTGAAGTACTCCAATTATTCGGCAATGATGATCTCGCATTTGTCGTTTCTGAAGAAGCACAGAAATTTCCAACTGATTTAAATTAACAATCATCTTAGTAATCTCGTTCTGGTGCACATAAGTTTCCAGGTCTCTCTATAAGAAGCCTACTTGCTGTCTAAAGAATAATGAGGATGGTCTAAGTGACACCTCGTCACTTAGACCACCCTCTTTTGTTTATTCCTGTTTAATTAAGTTTATTCCTGTTTAGGAATGCTTTATTCCCGTTCGATAGTAGTTTATTCCGTTTCAAATTGATTTAATCCCGTTCAAACATGATTTATTCCTGTTCACCCTATTTTCCCCATTTTAAAAAATCATCGAAAGATTTCCAATGCGAGTTTATTTAATCATTTTGGCAGGGTCGACTATGCGGTTAAAATCTTCTTCTGTTATCAATCCACTTTTAAGTGCAGACTCTTTTAATGTAGTTCCATTTTCATGTGCTTGCTTAGCAATTTTCGCTGCATTTTCATAACCGATATGTGGATTTAATGCAGTTACCAGCATTAATGAATTGCTGACGTTATGTGAAAGTTTCTCCATATTTGGTTTTATCCCACTAACGCAATGATCATGGAAGCTTCGCACACTGTCACTTAGTAAACGTACTGATTGTATAAAGTTATAAATAATAACCGGCTTAAATACATTCAGTTCAAAGTTTCCTTGGCTTGCCGCAAATCCGATTGTCGCATCATTACCCACGACTTGTGTCGCAACCATCGTTATCGCTTCACTTTGTGTTGGATTGACCTTTCCTGGCATAATGGAACTACCAGGCTCATTTGCAGGTATCGTAATTTCTCCAATCCCACTTCTAGGTCCACTCGCTAACCAACGAACGTCATTTGCGATTTTCATCATATTAGCAGCCAATGCTTTCAGTGCACCGTGCGAATACACTAATTGATCGTGACTCGTTAGCGCATGAAATTTATTCTCCGAAGACACAAACGTAAAGCCAGTTTCAGCACTCACTTCAGTAGCTACGCGTATACCAAACTCTGCATGTGCATTAATACCAGTACCAACAGCTGTCCCACCAATGGCAAGTTCAGACACATGAATAAGGCTTTCGCGAATCATCTCTTCACTTTTAACCACCATATGGTTCCAGCCACTGATTTCTTGACCTAACGTTAATGGTGTGGCATCTTGCAAATGTGTTCGACCAATTTTAATAATGTCCTTAAATTCCTCTTCTTGATTACTGAATGTTTTTCGAAGACGTGTTAGCTCCGGCAACAACATGGTCTGAACAACTTTTACAGCCGCAATATGCATGGCTGTAGGGAAAGTGTCATTTGAACTTTGGGATTTATTCACATCATCATTTGGATGAAGTCTCTCGTCACTTCCATCGTCTTTCAACAATTGATTTCCGCGATACGCAATTACTTCATTCACATTCATATTTGATTGTGTACCACTTCCCGTTTGCCAAACGACTAACGGAAAGTGTTCATCCCATTTCCCATGTTGAATTTCATTAGCCGCACGTGAAATCGCCAGCATTTTTATTTCGCTTAAATTACCTAAATCATGATTCACTTTCGCACAAGCTTTCTTCAAAACAGCAAATGCATGAATTAATTCTATAGGCATCAATTCAGTACCAATTACAAAATTTTCTTTACTACGTTGTGTTTGTGCACCCCACATTTTATCAGCGGGTACTTGAATCTCACCTATGGAATCGCGCTCTACTCGAAATTTGTTCATAATAGAAACTCCTCCTTTCTCAGTAGTTTAAGCAATAATTGCCTACTGATTCAAATCAAACAGCTTATCAATGGCATAATGGACTCACAATTTGATAACATTAAATAAAAAAAGTAGGTTTTATGATGACATATCTATTATTAGTAGTGGGTTTTGCTTTACTTATCATAGGGGCCGACTATTTTGTAAAGGGCGCTTCAAATATTTCGGCGATCCTTCGTGTACCACCTATCCTTGTTGGTCTGACCATCGTGTCTTTCGGAACAAGTTCTCCTGAGGCGACGGTCAGTATTATTGCTGCGTTAAATGGCAACGATGATGTGTCACTTGGGAACGTAATGGGAAGTAACATGTTTAATACGCTCTTTGTGTTAGGTATGACTGCATTTATTGCACCCCTGCTTGTAAAAAGCCAAACAATTCGGAAAGAAATTCCGTTCTCATTCCTGGCCGGCATCACTTTACTAGTGTTAATGGCCGACACCTTTTTACAAAACTTTACTTCGAACCTTTTGACTCGCAGTGACGGCATTATTCTTTTATTAATCTTCGCGGTCTTTCTTTATTATGTTTACGAACTTGCACGAAAAAGCAGAAATGATGTGGAAGAGATACAACCTCACATTGCTGAAAAAGATAAAAGTTGGTTCAAAAATGGAACTTTCACTTTAGCCGGTCTTGCAGCGATTGTATTTGGAGGAGATTTGGTCGTTAAAAATAGTACAGACATCGCCCTTTCTCTTGGTATGAGTGAAGCCCTTGTTGGCTTAACGATTGTGGCAGTTGGTACATCTTTGCCTGAGCTTGTCACATCCATCATTGCTGCCTTGAAAAAAGAGAGTGAAATTGCGCTTGGTAATATAATCGGTAGTAACATATTCAATATTCTTTTTGTGCTGGGGGCTTCTGCTACTATTTCTCCAATCGGTGTGAACAGCGCATTATTTACAGACATGATCCTTCTAATTGCCTTTACCGTGATTGTATTAATTTTCGCTCTAACTCATTTTACAATCGGAAAACGAGAAGGATTATTCCTAGCTCTTTCCTACATTGTGTACATGGTCTATATCATCCTTCGCAACTAAATATGTAAGAGTTGGTCGAAGCACTTCTACTACTGACAATCTAACCGCTATGCTTCCTACATATACAAAAAAGAGATTGTTCTCTATGAACAATCTCTTTTTTATTTATTAAATTGAAATTCCTATTGAATCAAGTTTAAGAATTGTCTTGTGCGTTCTTCTTTCGGATGTGTAAACATATCACTAGGCTTACTGCGTTCAATAATTTTACCTTGATCCATAAAGATAACTTCGTCAGCTACGTCCTTGGCAAATCGCATTTCGTGTGTGACAACGATCATCGTAATGCCTTCGCCAGCTAAGTCTTTCATTACTTGTAACACTTCTCCTACAAGCTCTGGGTCTAATGCAGAAGTTGGTTCGTCAAATAACATCACTTTCGGTTCCAATGCTAGCGCTCTCGCGATTCCGACACGTTGCTGTTGCCCTCCAGACAATTGGTGAGGGAAAAAATCATGCTTGTCACCAAGCCCAACTTTGTTCAACAACTCCTGAGCTTTCTTTAGGGCTTCAGCTTTTGGCGTCTTCTTCACGATAATCGGACCTTCCATGACATTTTGAAGAGCGGTCATATGAGGAAATAGATTATAGTGTTGAAAGACCATCGCAGACTCTCTTCTTAGTAAATCTACTTTTCTTTTACCTACTGCTTTAGAGAAATCCGCTGTTTGATCATCAATTTTAATGCTACCTGATGTTGGAACTTCTAATATGTTCAAACATCTTAGTAGTGTCGTTTTACCTGATCCAGAAGGGCCAATGACAACAATTACTTGTCCTCTGTTGACTTGTAAATCAATACCCTTTAACACTTCAAGCTCACCAAATTGTTTGTGTAATCCATTTATTGAAATCATCTTATGCTCCTTTCTTCTTCATCCATTCAGTTGATTTAGCTCGATACATAGCGATCGAAGCGATGTTCCAATCGACCTTGGATAAGCGAAAGGAAGAAACAAATAATCCAATAAATAATTGCTACCTGCGTGTACAAAAGTAAAAATTCATAGTTAGTCGCTGCAATTTCTTGTGCCCGTCTAAACATCTCCGTCACAAGGATTAAGGAAGCCAAAGATGTATCCTTCACTAAACTAATGAATGTATTTGATAGAGGAGGAATAGAAACCCTCGTCGCTTGCGGTAAAATAACGCGTCGCAAAGATTGAGAATATGACATCCCAATCATATGTGCAGCTTCCCACTGCCCTTTTGGAATGGATAAAATAGCTGCACGAATAACTTCAGAAGCGTAAGCCCCAACGTTTAATGTAAAGCCAATAACAGCCGCAGGAAATGGATCAATGACAATTCCAACAGATGGCAACCCATAAAACAGAATAAATAGTTGAACTAACAAAGGTGTACCACGAATCGCAGAAACATAAAAACGTGCAATCCATTGCAAAGGTTTAACTGTTGATATGCGGGCTATAGCTGTGAGTACAGCTAATATAAGTCCCAAAACGAAAGTAATAAGTGATAAAGGAAGCGTATATACAAGAGCACCCTCCAGCAATGGCAGGAGGGATGATTGTGCGATATCTAAGTATCGCTCCGTTTTTTCAGGATCGATGGAGAAATTATTCCAAAACATTTTCGCCGAACCATTTATCTGAAATTTTATCGTATGTGCCGTCTTCAATCATTTCGTTTAACGCTTCATTTACTGCTTCTACTAAAGTTTCGTTCCCTTTATTAAACATCAATCCACTTTGTGCTGCATCGTCAGCTTCGTCGACTATTTGGATGGCTGCATCTGGTTTTTGTTTTAAGAAATCTAAAACTGATAAATTATCATTAATCGTTACATCTACGCGTTTTGAGTTTAACAATTCTATTGCTTGATTAAAACCATCAACACCTACTAATTCAGCACCATTTGATTTAGCAATTTCTGCATAGTTACTTGTCAAAGATTGTGCTGATTTTAAACCTTCAATATCTTCAAAGCTTTTTACATCTGCATTATCTGCATGTGTTACTAAAACAGCTGCAGATGAAATATATGGGTCAGAGAAATCATATTTCTCCATACGTTCTTCATTAATACCTACTTGGTTGGCAATCATATCAAAACGTTTTGAGTCGAGTCCTGCAAACATTGCATCCCATTGCGTTTCCATAAATTTAGCTTCAACGTCTAATCGCGAAGCAATTTCTTCAGCAATTTCAACGTCAAAACCAGTTAATTTACCAGTTTTATCATGGAAAGTAAATGGCGGGTACGTTCCTTCTGTACCAATTACTAACTCCCCATCTTCTTGAACTTTAGCTAATAAATCACTTTCTGTGGCTCCTGTATTGTTGTCTTCTTTTGTTGCCTTATCTTCTTTTGCAGCTCCACAAGCTGATAACACGAACACAGCTGTAAGTAGCAATAATAGTAAATAACTAATTTTTTTCACTTTCATTCCTCCTAATTCAGATAAACTTACTTGGTTTTAATAATCTTATAGTATTGATAACCGTCCGTCAAAATAAATAGCTCCAACTATTAATACCCGAATAATTTAGAATTATCACATTTTTATAAAACCTATATTAATTCCCATTCCCTTCTCTTACTTTCAGATGGAATAAAATTCCTCTCCAAATTGTTAAAAAGAGTGAATTTTTCAATAAATATAGCTATACTTATTAATAGTTCGATATCCGTTATAATGAGGAGAGATATTATGGTTCAAAGTTTACCTACGCGTTCACAAGTTAATACAGATGAAACGTGGAATTTACAAGATTTATTTATATCAGAAGAAGCATATCAAGCTGCTCTTGTAAATCTTGAAAAAGTAGTGGATTCTTTCTACAATCAGTTTAAAGGCAACATTAAAAACGCTCAAGCTGCTGAAAATGTGCTCATACAATATGCAAAAATATATGAAAAATTTGTTCCGGTGGGTACTTATGCAAGTCTTGCATACAGCACGGACCAAACAGATAGCGATGCGCAAATGCGCTCAGCAAAATTTGGTTCAGTAGCAGCAAATTTAAGCAGTAAATTATCGTTTGTGGATAGCGAACTACTAGAATTACCAGTAGAAGTTTTAGAATCTGCAATGAAAAACTCGAGCGAATTTGGTTTTTACTTACAAAAATTGATTCGCCGCAAGCCTCATCAGCTTCATTCTGAGGTCGAAAAAACATTAGCCGCTTACTCTTCTTCATTCGCAGGTCCATATGAATTGTATAACACAACTAAAATGGTTGATTTATCATTTGAAGATTTTGAAGTAAACGGCAAGAAATACCCGTTAAGCTATGTGTTATTTGAAGGCGACTGGGAAGCAGAAATAGATACGGATGTACGTCGAGAAGCATTCAAAGCATTCTCAAATCAATTGAAAAACTACCAACATACAACAGCAAAAACATATGATATGAAATTACAAATCGAAAAAACTACTGCCGACTTACGTGGTTTTGATAACATTTTCGATTCTTTATTGTTCGGTCAAGAAGTCGATCAATCATTATATAATCGTCAAATTGATTTAATCATGAGCGAACTTGCTCCACATATGCGTAAATATGCAAAACTCCTTCAAGGCGTTCACGGCTTAGAGGAAATGACATTTGCAGATTTAAAAATCCCTTTAGATCCGTCATATGAACCAAAAATTACGATTGAAGAATCAAAAAAATACATGAACGATGCACTTGCGATTATGGGTGACGACTATTTAAATATGGTCAACCGTGCATTTGATGAACGTTGGATTGATTTCGCACAAAATAATGGCAAATCTACGGGTGCTTTTTGTTCAAGTCCATATGGCGCACACCCTTATATTTTGATTTCATGGTCAAGTCGTATGAACGAAGTGTTTGTATTAGCACATGAACTTGGGCATGCAGGTCATTTCTATAATGCCCATAAAAAACAAAATGTCTTTAATTCTCGCCCATCGTTATACTTCATTGAGGCTCCATCTACGATGAATGAAATGTTAATGGCTAACCACTTACTTAAAAACTCGGACGACCCTAAATTTAAGCGTTGGGTCATCTCTTCAATCGTAGCTCGCACGTATTATCATAATTTCGTGACACATTTACTCGAAGCAGCTTACCAACGTAAAGTTTACGAAAGAGTCAATGCTGGTCATAACGTCAATGCAGGTATTTTAAATGACATCAAACGTGGTGTCTTAGAAGAATTCTGGGGAGATGCTGTCGTAATCACACCAGGTGCTGAACTGACTTGGATGCGTCAACCTCATTACTACATGGGTTTATATCCTTACACGTACAGTGCAGGGTTAACAATTTCAACTGAAGTATCAAAACGCATATTGAATGAAGGCGAACCTGCAGTTGCTCAGTGGTTAGAAGTTCTTCAAGCAGGTGGAACTAAGTCACCAGTTGAACTTGCTCAAATGGCAGGGGTCGATATCACAACTGAACAACCGCTTCGCGACACAATTGCTTACATTGGTGATTTAGTTGATGAATTAGTGAAATTAACTGCAGAAATTGATGCATTAGCAACGAAATGATATAAAGCAAAACGAACCTCAGTTACTGTATATGACTGAGGTTCGTTTATTTCTTCTTATATTTTTATTTGATCATTTACTAAAGGAACAGGAAGATTCTTATTTCTATATATTCTAGGTAAAGTCAGGAACGATTTAGGCTTCTGTTTAAAGTAAGTAAACAAAAAGCTCCCAGCAATTACAACCAGACTTCCTACACCTTGAATCCAAGTCATTTTCTCCCCTAACCATATAAAAGCAATAATAGCCGTGAAAATAGGATTGAAATTCAAGAAAATCCCTGAAGTCGTTGCACCCAGTTTTTGGACGCCGATGTTCCATAACAACATACATACTACCGTCGACACTACTCCAGTATACAAAATCGATTGGATAAATGAAGCATCCACGTTTGTAATGGTAAAGTCACGCACATTAAAAGGAATTAACACAATCACTCCGAAAACCCCAGAATATAGCGTCGCCTTTAATGGCGTCGTTTCTTTCATTGCCCACTTACTAAAGACCGAATACAATCCAAACACACATACTGCTGCAAGCATCAATAAGTCCCCTTTATTGAAGCCAATTGAAAACAGCACTTTGATATGTCCATTAGAAAGGACTAAAAGTACACCTGTAAATGAAATAAACATTGAACCAACCTGCAAAGCATTAATTTTTTCTTTTATAAACAGGAACGAAAACAGCGCAATTGAAAACATATTTAACGTTGAAATCAACCCAACATTGGTTGCTGACGTGAAGTCTAACGCAAGAAATTGAAATATATTAAATAACACAACCCCCGTTATCCCCATTAATATTAATGGAATAACGGCTTTTCTTGAAGGCAGTAGGCTTTTTTCTTTCCACCAAACAATTGGAATAAGACAAATAACTGCAATCAACCATCTTAATGTTGTTAACGTCACAGGAGAAGCGTGCTCCACTAAGGATTTTCCAACAACAAAGTTTCCTCCCCATAACAAACTTGTAAATAACAATAAAAGATAATATATATATGGCAAGTCATCCAACTCCTTCAATACGATAAACTAATTTTATCATTGAAGTTGAATTCACCATACATTATTTCGCGATTCACATTGATTTCAAAACAATTGAAAGTATATAATTAAAATAACTTATTTTATTCTGTTTCAAGTAATCATAAGCAGGTTATTTGGAATAAACATGAAAGGGATTACTTATATGGAACCACTATCTAGTAAATTGCTCGATACAATCGACCTTCAAATTCTCGATATTTTGCAAAGACAAGCGAATATCAGCAACGCCGAACTTGGACGACGCGTCAATTTATCTCCCCCCGCCACACATGCACGCATTAAACGATTGGAAACTGAAGGATTCATCATAAGACAAGTCGCTATTTTGGATCAACAGAAATTAGGTTTTGACCTTTTATGCTATATTTTCATTAGTACAGATATCCACCAAGCTGAACAACTGGAAATACTAGAAAACAACTTAGAAACCATGTCAGAAGTGTTGGAGTGCCAGTGTCTAACAGGCGAATATGATTATTTATTAAAAGTAGCGAATAAAAATCGTCGTGAACTTCAAGAATTCATTCGGAAACTTAATAAACTAGGCATCTCTCGCATCCAAACAAGCCTTGCTCTGCGTGAAATTAAACACACCACAGTCTTGCCAATCCTAAATTCCAAACCTCTTGGTTAACTTGAGAATCGACTTATTTTATCTATAGAAAAAAGCGGCAGTTGTTGAAATAACTGCCGCTCCTGCATTATACACATTTAATAATTTTACAATTTCACACTTCGTTAGGAATCATACCTCGTTAATAGCACTTTACTTTACTCTAACCTATTTTAGAAGATGATAAATAACTGGGTAGCAAGTGTTTTTTATATAAAAAAGCCATGATATTTAACATAGTAGTCGGAATTTTCTTTGGAAAAAACCGTTTGAGATATAGTTGATGGTAAACTAATTTAAGATCATGCCACTGGGTACAATCTTTCGTTTGTCTAAAACGGGCTACATCAATAAGCTTTATCTCTTGATTAGGTGTAATAATAATATTTCTCAAGTGAATATCAGAAGGATTTAATCCTCTATTGGAAGCTGTTAATAACGCGGCATCAATTTCATTAATATGATCTGTCGTTATGGATACTCCATGATTTATGCAATCATAAAGAGTTCTTCCCTCAATAAAATCCATTACAATATAATTCTGACCCGACTCATAAATCGTTGGAAAATAGGAAATATTTTGTAGCGTATTATAAATTTCAGCCTCTTCTTTTGCAACATGAATAAAATCAGGGAAAAAGATCTTAATTGCTTTATTTGAATACTTAATTCGAAAGGCAAATGCACTTCTTCCTGTCCCTACAAGTTCTAACGAATCATCATAATCAAGAAGTCGATTTTTCTTGGTGGAAATAATCACTGTATTTGCAAGCTCTTGATAAGTCTTCAAGCTTAAACCTCCTTCTAAATTATAATAAATTTAAAGAGACGTTATAACCAACAAATGGTTACAACGTCTCTTTTAAAATAAAAGACCTTACCAAATAATTGGTAAGGTCTCGCAAACAACTACTGTTGCCAACAAAACCGAGGATTGTGATCCTGTATTGACGACTTTGCTGTATAGCTACTCCCCTTATCGGAAGTTACGTATTTAATTTATTAGGTATAGTATAAAATTTATTGATTAAACCGTCAATTTATTGTGCTCACAATATGCTTTTTAATACATCATATCTTGTTCAATCGCTGTATCCTATGCTTGATCTGAGCCGCCTAAAAAATCCATTACTCCAATTGCAACAGCACCAATTGCCACGGTCGTTACAATTCCTTTTAAACCGCTTTTCATTCGCTCATTATCTTGATCTACATACCCCGTGTAAATATCTTTTCCATTTTCTACGGTCATTTTGGCAGTAGACCTAACTCCTTTAGCCGTTTTGTTAACAGCATCACTTAAATCATTCATACCTTCTTCACTTTTTACTGAATCCTTTGTTACATAACCCACAGACGTGTTTACTACACCATCAGCCACTTGTCCTACTGTGTCCCCCGCAAACTTACTTGTTTGATTTACACCTTTTCCAATTGAAGAAATAGTGTTGCTATTTGTCATATGCCCTAAAAATTCAATTGGTTTTCCAAGTACCCAACCGGTAGCTTCCCCAGCAATTTTCCCTACGTCTCTAAACATTGCCATCTTTACACCTCATTCTATAAAATTTTCTTTGATTAAACATTTTACCTTTTTTTGAATCTACTTTTCGTTTGTGTTCATTCCTTAAGTAGTATTCGATACTATTGATCAATGTTCCTTTTAAAAGGAAATAATTCATAATTAATTCCAAAAAACGTGCATGCATTATTGCGGAAACCGGAATTTATTGTGATACTAAAGTTAACTAATTACTGATTGGATTGAGGTGTTTTTTTTTGAATAGTTGCATTCACTGCGGAATTTCATTTGACTTTTATAAAGAAGGATTTTTATTCATTGAATCCAAACAGATTCAACAACATATAACAAGTGCATATCAATTAATGAATGATCATGTTGCCTTCGCTCCATATTCCTCATTAGACATGGTTGAAGATGAATTAATAAGACTTAACCACTCAACTGACATAAAAATGGGACTGTCTCGTACGAAACGACTTGAGAGAGTCATTGATATACAAACATTTAAACTACGTTTTTATGAAAAAGATACCGTCAACTTTATTCAACATGGACAAATGGTTAGCCATTTACAACCAATTATTAATTTACACTCAAAAGAAGTGTATGGGTACGAATCCTTACTGAGAACAAAAGACTCAGATGTAACATTTTCACCTATGAAATTATTTGATATTGCAGCTAAAACTGGCCTTCATTCTTTGCTCGATCAACGTGCTCGTGAAGAAGCAATAAAAGTGCGTCAAGGTAACGTTCCTGTTGGCACAAAAAGCTTTATAAATTTCTTACCTTCTACCATTTATAATCCCGACTTCTGCTTACAACATACATTTAAACTAGTAGAAAAATATCAAGTAAACCCGGAAGACTTAGTTTTTGAAGTAGTAGAAACGGAAAAAATTGTTGACATAGGACATTTAAAGAAAGTATTAGATCGTTACAAAAAAGAAGGTATAAAAGTCGCTTTAGACGATGTTGGATCTGGATTCTCAACCCTAGATATGTTGGAATTACTCAAACCAGATTATGTGAAAATCGATCGCTCTTACATTTCCAATTGCGACCAAGATCAAAGCAAACTAGACTTCTTAAAAGAAGCGAATGAGCGTGCACATGCACTTGGAATTATTACACTTGCAGAAGGAATCGAGAGAATCGAAGAAGCGCAAGTTTGTAAAAGTTTAGGCTATGATTTAGGACAAGGTTACCTCTTCGGAAAACCTTCCAAGACGACAAAATCGTCCGTCACAGTCACGTCTCCTTAATCACGTGTTAGAAAATAAGTAAACCCGAACTTCACAATCCATCGAAGTTCGGGTTTACTCGAAATTAAAAGCATCCTAATTAAAATTACGGCCTTGTTTATTGGCAATATCGTGAGTTAAATCATTTAAATGTTGCTCGTTTTCATTTTCAGTCGATTGATTGTTTAAATCTTTCTCAACCTGATAATCCTGCTGTTGATTATTTAGACTTTGTTCTGGACGATTATCATGCATTTTTTGATTTTGTTTCAATTCTTTTTCATTTTCTTCTTGCTGTTTCTGACGTTTTTCTACTTTCGTATGCTCTGACTCAATTTCAGGTTTTTGGAATTCACTCATTATTCATTTCCTCCTTAAGATTTGGTTTCCTTATTTGTATTATTCCCTTAAGGTCATTGAACAAACATAAAAGATTTTTAAAAATTATGGATTTAACATCAATATCACGTTATGAATTCAATAAACGCCAAGATTCCATTAATTTACATAATTTAAAAAACGTATGTCATATGTGACAATTTATTTACTTTCAACTACACCTTTCGACTGAATTATGTCCAAATTTGCTTACATATACCTTGAAAGTGGTAGAATCAATTTAGATAATACAAGGACAAAGGAGCTCGATTCACATGAAAATTTATGATCTTACTATAGTAGGGGCAGGACCAGTTGGATTATTCACCGCTTTTTACGGCGGTATGCGTCAAATGTCGGTTAAAATAATCGAAAGTCTACCAAATGTCGGGGGCCAGTTAACTGCCCTCTATCCCGAAAAATACATTTATGATATTGCTGGATTTCCAAAAGTACGAGCAAAAGATTTAGTCGATAATTTATCAGAACAACTTTCCATTTTTTCACCTACCATCATCACTGGTGAATCTGTGGAGGACATGACTCGCTTAGAAGACGGAACATGGAAACTAACCACTGAAGCAGGTACACACCTTACAAAAACAGTTATATTCACAACAGGAAATGGTGCATTCGAACCTAAACGCTTAGAACTTAAGGAAGCAACTAAATACGAAAGTACTCAACTCCATTACTTTGTTAATGACATGGGAACCTTTGCTGGGAAAGATGTAGTGTTATTTGGAGGCGGCGATTCAGCTGTTGACTGGGCACTTATGCTCGAACCAATCGCTAATTCGGTCACGCTTGTTCATCGAAGAGATTCGTTCCGCGCGCATGAGCACAGTATAGAGTTGCTTCATCAATCTTCCGTTATTGTCAAAACACCTTATGTTGTAGACCACTTTGAACCTGAAGGGGACACTTTTACACATATCGCAGTGAGAAAATCAGACGGAGAAGTCGAATTACTGAAGGCAGATCATGTAATCGTAAACTATGGTTTCCGTTCACATATCGGCAACATGAAAAATTGGGGCATGGATATGGAACGCCAAGCGATACAGGTTAATTCTCAAATGGAAACGACACTTCCTGGCGTTTATGCTGTTGGTGATAGCAATATCTACAAAGGTAAAGTTAAACTTATCGCGTGTGGATTTGGCGAAGCACCTATTGCCATTAATGCTGCGAAACACTTTGTCGATCCAGAAACGAAAAACCATGTGAAGCACTCGACAGACTTGTTTTCACATTAAAAATTAACGTAAGTCAAAACAAAAAGAGTTGAGGAATTCTCTAAGAATTCCTCAACTCTTTTTGCTTATGAATTAACTTTGACTGGACCTCTATTAGCATCCTCACATAGACGATGACGCAACTTCGTAACCGGACTATAGAATAACTGTATCATGGGGCCAATCAACAGGGTGACAAATATTGTACCCAGACCAATTGGACCTCCAAGTATGAATGCAATGATTAGCACCCCAAGTTCCATCATCGTTTTTGAGACAGCCATGCTTTTCCCTGTGATTGTTTGGATGGCTATCATTAATGTGTCCATGGGGTTGCGAGCAATTTTAGACTGTAAATAACAAGCAATTCCCACAGCAATGATCGCCACTCCCCCAACTAACATAGCTACTTGAATCGCAAGCACAAGAGCCTGAAAATCATCAAAAACAAATAAAAGCCAAAAATCAATTAAAAACCCAATAGTGACTACGGGTATTACCGCAGAAACATCAATTCGTTCTTTTAATAGAAGCGCATTAACGAAAATCAGTAAAATCCCGACAATAAAAATCCACGTACCTATACTAAGGCCAAAATGTTCATTTAACCCCACATACATGGCATCCCAAGCACCAGCACCTAAATCCGCCAAAATGATCAAACTAATTCCCAAAGACAAAAACGTTAACCCAACTAAATAAAATAAAGCAATAATTAATCGATTTTTCATTTAAACGCCTTCTCAATCTATACGAATTTTATATTAAAACATCTTATCATAATAAAATGAAATTTATTTAATTTTGGAATTTATAGAAAATAGCTTTTTCACTTATATTTGTGAAAAAGCTATTTTGGATTTGTTAAGGGATTACAATTAATTTACGTAACTACATTCAAATACTTCTCAGTACATCATGATATTTCGTCACCGTATATAAGTATGAATTATGAATTATGAATTATGAATTCAATTCATTTACTTACTTACACTCGTTTCAAACGTAAATCATGTTCAACAGATTTGACTGTTAAGTAATCTAGCATTTCTTGATGATCCGATAGAACTTTAAAAATTTGTTGATCATTTTCTTTTAATTCTTTAATATCTACCTTCATTTCAGAAACATCTACTTGAACAGTACTCAATTCTACTCTCATTTCTAAAATCGCTTGTTTTATCGCAGGAATTTCTTTTACATCATCTTTAGTAGCCATGACTTTGCGTATTTCAATTAAATCATCTTTTGTCGCCATGACTTGACGTATTTCATTCAAATCATCTTTTGTTGCCATCATATTGCGTAGTTCATTTAAATTATCTTTTGTTACAAAGTTCTTTAAATCATCTTTTGTCGCAAAGTTCTTAAAATCATCTCTTGTTACCATGTTAGTACGAATTTCATTTTCAAGACTATCGAAACGCTTTAAAATTTGATGAAATACTCCTTCCATTACGTATTCCTCTCTAAAATTAAGTAGTCTCATTCGTTTGATACGTTACTTTCGATTCTGCTGCCGTTAAGATGGTGTCCTTCTTTTGGTTAACAATCTTTTCGTAAGTTTCCATACTCATTATTACAAGATCGCCTTTTCCGTTCTTCGTAATGAACACTGGTTCTTCGTGCTGATGACAATATTCAGCAATTTCACTATATCTGTTTCTTAAATCCGAGCTTGGACGTATAGATGGCATTCTTGTGCACCCCCATAATATTATCTTAATAATATCATAATAAAGATAATATTTGGTCACTTTTTTAATTATCTATTACAAGAGTCAATTTCATAATTAATAAGACCGGATGTAAACACGAACATTCTAAAAACAGAGATTCTGTCGATTTCCGTTACGGACGGACGCTTTCCGCGGGTGGTCCGTGTGCCTCCTCGTTAATTGAAAAACCTATGCTCCTGCGGTTACTCGTTGCAAACGAATTGTGTACAATTCGTTCGCTATGCTCTCTGTGGGGTCACACCTGGACACACTTTTCCCGCCGGAGTCGCCGCCCTTCACTCCAATCAAATTAGCGAAATTCTTAACACACTCAAAGAAATACACTTTAAATATTCGTGTATCATTCATCAAAAGGTATTTATTAAATTGACTCACAAACAAAAATAATTGATTTAACCTATCTTAATCCTGTTGTTTATAGCATTAAACATAGAAAAGGAGCTGTCTAATAAGTCCTCAATAAAAAATAAGTCTGTTTTCTGGATCTGCATTTGAACCTTGTAAACAGTTATTATTGTCTGTTTTGCAACTGATAAACTTAAGGATGATTGGAGTGGAAGACGCCAAGAAAAACATGTGCTCCTGCGTTTACTCGTCGCAAATATATTGGACGAATTAGACAGTTCGTTCAATATCTTTCCAGCGGGAATAGCATGAGCTGAAGACCCCACAGGCAACAAGTTGTGGTTGAACAACTTGTTTGCTCTTCGAGGAGGCAGGCCATGCCCGTGGAAAGCGTCCGTCTGTTTCTGTTT
Organism: Paenisporosarcina sp. TG-14; assembly: GCF_000297555.1. Lineage (NCBI taxonomy): Bacteria > Bacillati > Bacillota > Bacilli > Caryophanales > Caryophanaceae > Paenisporosarcina > Paenisporosarcina sp. TG-14. The sequence continues at coordinate 30,474 of NZ_AMGD01000017.1, read as the reverse complement.
CTGCATCGCTGCGCTAGCTTCGAAACATGATAGTGCGCTGCATCGCTTCGTTAGCTTCGAAACATGGAAGTGCGCTGAAACGCAAATCTACCTCTACTAAAAAGAAAAAGGGAACTTCCCTTTGTCATATTTTATGACTTTAAGGAAAGCTCCCCCTTTATATATCTATATTTTCTTTAATAATTCTTTCACGACCAGTGGTGTTGATTGTGGATTTTGACCTGTAATTAACTTACCATCTACCACTGAGTGTTCAGACCAATTTGGAACAGTTTCAACTGTAGCGCCAAGTTCACGAAGTTTGCTTTCTAATAAAAATGGCATCAATGAATCAAATGTTGTCTCGCGTTCTTCTGCATCCGTGAACCCACTTACTCGTTTACCTTTCACGAGAGGTTGACCATTTGAAAGTGTTGCTCCGACTAGACCTGCTGGGCCGTGACATACAGATACTACGTACTTGTCCGCTTCATAAAATTCTCGCAATAAACTTTGTAGCTTTTTATTCTCAGGAAAATCAAACATCGTACCATGACCACCAGGAAGGAATATTACTTCGTGTTCACCCATTTCTACTTCTTCAATAGATACTGTATTCGCTAAATACTTTTCGGCATCCAAAATCTCTTGTGGTGTGTTTTCATCAATGCTACCAGGATCTACTGGGGCTTTACCACCCAAAATACTACTAACTGTCACGTCGTATCCTTGCTTCTTAAACGCCAAGTAAGCGTCTGCAAATTCAGATAACCATGTGCCTGTTGAAATATCTTCACCCATTTTATCAGTGCTAGTTAAAACCATTAATATTTTCTTTGTCATTTAATTTCCTCCTAATTGGTAATAAATTCATTCTCTAAAGATTGGAATTTATTTATTTACTATTTATTTTTTCTTACTCTTCTACATAATTATATTTACCCTCAAATTAAAGAAGAAAACGTGCAATAGCACATTCAAAATTAATAAGGATTGAACTGTAGAATTATTTTAATATGGATTCTAAAATCTCAATACGAGCATATCCTTTTAATCTATTACAAGTTATACATACTGAATTTTATTTGTATTTATTATCAATTTATCATTAAAATTTAATATTTCTTTGTCTATTACATTAATTAGTATTACAGTTCACCATATAATTTTCCATTTACACAGTCCAATTGATTCATCCTTGGTTAGGGAATTGTGATCTTCATTGAATAATGTCTTGAATCTTGTTAAGTTGTATAAGGTTCAAGATTCATTATATTAAAATACAAATTTGTGTGAATTTTCTTACTAAAGAGTCACATTCAGGGGGACATCATGAAGAAAAGTTTACAGATGGGTAGTGCCTTTATAGGCATAGTTGTTGGAGCGGGATTTGCTTCAGGACAAGAAATACTTCAGTACTTTACAAGTTTTGGATATATGGGGTTAGTTGGTGCATTGATTTCGGCAGCCTTATTTGGTTACCTGGGCATGAATTTGACGAGACTCGGCAGTAGAATGCAAACGACTTCACATAAAGAAGTTGTTTATGGCATTAGCGGAAAGTTTATTGGCAGAATTGTCGATAGCATTATTATCCTCACTTTATTTGGCGTTGGGGTCGTCATGATTGCAGGAGCGGGTTCAATTTTCTCGCAGCAATTCGGACTATCCTCTACTCTCGGCAGTACTGTCATGGTGGTAGCAGTTATTATCACCATCATGTTGAACGTCCAAAAAGTCATCGCGATTATCGCTGGTATGACGCCATTCCTCGTGCTAGCTGTTGTTTTAATTGCTGTTTATAGCATTACAACGATGGATATGACTTTTAACGAGTTAAATTTACTAGCAAATGATCAGCCTACTTCTTTACCAAACTGGTTTATTTCTTCCATTAATTATGTTTCATTTAACATCGCAGTTGGAGCATCCATGGCTATCGTTATGGGTGGAACTGAGAAAGATGAGAAGATTGCAGCTCGTGGTGGACTGTTTGGTGGTCTCGGTCTTGGAATCTTGATCACCTTGAGCTACTTGGCAATCTTTGCAAAAATTGACGTAGTGGCAGAATTCGATATGCCTATGTTAAAACTTGCTGATGATATTCATCCTATTCTTGGATTATTTATGTCACTTATCTTATTTGCTATGATTTATAACACGGCAGTAGGGATGTTTTTCTCGTTCTCAGCACGCTTCGTTAAAATGGGAACTGCAAAATTTAGAATATTCGTCATCGCAACTGGCATCATCGCATATCTTGCAAGTTTTGTTGGATTCACAAAATTAGTTAGCATGTTCTATCCAGTTGTCGGTTATCTTGGTCTGTTCTTAGTAGGAGCAATTATTTTTGCTTCATTCAAGAAACCACCTGTTAAAAATAAGAGTAAATAAAATATAAATACAAAAAGAGGCTGTCCTCAAAAGTCGGTTACATGACTTTTGAGAACGCCTCTTTTACTGTTTAATGTGCTGATACTTTTGCGTTTTCATTATTATAAACAGCAAGTTTTTCAACTAATTTCTGACTGCTTGAGTTAAGACCAGTAATTATGACATGATTATGGTTTCCTCTAAGTTTCAAAACTACTTTATCAATAGCCCCTACTCCTGAATCATCCCATACTTGAGTATTAGAAAAATCGATAACAATATTTTCTTTTTCCGTGTAATAGTCGAAAGAATCAACAAAACTTTCGACTGAAGCAAAGAATAATTGTCCCTTCACTTCGTAATATACTTCGCTTCCTTTTATCATTTTTACCACTTCAATTTTAGAAATTTTAGCAACAAAGAAAATGGCACTTAATATTACCCCTGCAATAACCCCTTTAGAAAGATCGTGAGTTAGCACAACGATTGAGACCGTAGCTACCATTACAATGGAATCGGTAATTGGTGCTTTTTTCAAATACGTAAACGAAGACCAATCAAACGTACCAATAGCCACCATAATCATTATACCTACTAAGACAGGCATTGGGATTTGAATAACTAATTCTCCTAGAACGATGATGAGGAACATGAGGAATAGACCTGCAACCAATGTTGACAATCGACCACGTCCGCCAGATTTCACATTAATAACTGATTGACCGATCATGGCGCAACCGGCCATACCACCGAAAAATCCAGTTGCAATGTTAGCAATCCCTTGTCCACGTGATTCTTTGTTTTTATCACTATCTGTTCCTGTCATATCATCAACAATTGTGGCTGTTAGAAGTGTTTCTAGTAACCCAACGATTGCTAATGCAAATGAAAATGGCAACACAATCATGATTGTTTCTAAAGAAAATGGCACATTTGGAATGAAGAATGAAGGAAGTGATTGCGTAATCGTGCCTAAATCGCCTACCGTTCTTAAATCAAAACCAGAAAAAATAGCAAGCGCTGTTAAAGCAACAATAGCAATTAATGGGGCTGGAATAGATTTCAAAAATCTAGGAAGAACATAGACGATTACTAATGTTATAGCTACAAACACATAGGTCAAATTAGAAATGCCTAAGAAGTGAGGAACTTGCGCCATAAAAATTAATATGGCAAGTGCATTAACGAAACCAATCATTACTGCACGCGGTATAAACTTCATAACTTTTGCTACTTTGAAGACCCCGAACAGGATTTGAATAACCCCAGTTAAAATTGTGGCAGCGAGTAAATATTCGACACCATAATCTTTCACTAATGGCACCATTAGTAAAGCCATGGCCCCTGTGGCAGCTGAAATCATCCCAGGTCGCCCTCCGACAAACGCTATGATTACAGCAATAAGGAAGGATGCATAAAGACCCACCATTGGATTAACCCCTGCAATAATAGAGAAGGCAATGGCTTCAGGAATGAGCGCTAAAGCTACTACAATTCCTGCCAATACATCTCCTCGTATGTTAGAAAACCAATTTAATTTTATTTTATCGATCAAACCATTCATCCCAATCATTAATTATTTTCTTATATAATCTTTCTATAAATATCTTTATTAGTAGACACGAGTTGGATTATATCATGAATCTTCCCAAAAAGGAACGATTAAAATGAACTCATATGATATAATTAATGAATTATATTAGGAGGTTTTAGACACAGTGAAATATGGATATATTCGACCTTTCGAAGAAGATGAACTAAATTCACGTCAATTTCAGGAACTAGATAATATTGAACATACTCATCTTTTTATTGAAGATCATTCAAGTGCTAAAAATCGTGTTAAATTAGATACATTACTTACAATCGTGAAAGCTGGAGATGTAATATACGTTTATAACCTCTATGTCCTAGCAGATTCAACACGCCATCTATTAGAATTATTGCAGCAATTAACTAAACGTAAAGTAACGGTACAATTTCTAGCAAATCAAATTAGTACGTCTGAGTCTTCTACTTATTCTTTTCTCACGATCTTAGAAGAATTAGCCCAATTTCAATCACAATCCATCAGCGCTAAAACTAAAATCGGCTTACTTGAAGCACAAAAAAAGGGAAACAATGCTGGCCGTCCTAAAAAATCAATGGTAAGTGTTAATGAAGCAATCGAGATGTATCATTCCAAAAAATATTCTCTTGAGGAAATCAAAGTAAAAACAGGTATTAGTAAATCTACTTTATACAGAAACTTAGAAAACTAAAAAATCCTACTTCACAAAGGAAGTAGGATTTCGCTAAAGTTTTCTTGTCGTTTATTTTACAACCATCACGGGACATTTAGCCATTTTCATCACTCTATGGCTAACACTACCCAAAACCATTTCTTGCAAAGTGCTCAAACCTCTACTACCCATAATTAGTATTTCGTGGGGATGATGATTCACAAATTTTATGATTTCAACTTCCGGGTCTCCTTTAAACATTTTCACTTCGTAAGCAACTCCATGCTTTATAAACAAATCTTCCGTTGATTGTAATTTCTCTTCTCGCTTTTGGCGGAAAAAAATCTCGTCATACTTTGAATTCGCTGGAGCTTTCTTAATTCTGTTAGGGTCCACAATATATAATAAGGTCACTTTCGTGAAATTTTCTGTAACAAGTTTAAGAGCTGATTCAGCCGCACGTAAAGCATGATTAGATCCATCTGATGCTAATAAAATTTTTGAATACATGTAGTTTCCCCCTTATAATTGTACTCCTTTTAAATTATCTGAATTATCGTACTATTAATTGTACTATTAAACTTGTACGATAATCCAGCGAAATCTTTCTCATATCCCTTGATTCTTTGTCGGAATTTAAGAGGTTTAGTATACTTTATTGAGTAAGGAACTTTGGTGGATATGGGGATTTTTGTCACTTTGAAATTAGCATCTTTATATTGAGGAATAGGAAGAGTAACCGACTATTAATTGAGGGAATTTCACGTTGTTAGTAAAAACAAAAACAATAAACCTATTTCATTCAGAAAAATCTTCAGATAATATCGTGCAGGATGCAATATCTTTATACAATACTAATTCGATATAAATGGCATGATGAACATTTTGTATCATATAAAATCCATCTGAGAATTCTTTAATTACTCGATATTGCTCATTTTTATAGAGCACGACTTTGTTTTCTAATTTCCTCATTTTTTCACCCCCAATTCTCTTCAAAGTACGATATTTAGTGTTCTTGTGTTTTACAGACCGCTAGTCCAATCGGGTAGTGCATGGAGTTACGCGGCGGCTCTATTAACACTCCTCTTTGATAATAAAATTCAGTTTGAGGAAAATCATGAAAGAGATGATGAAATTCATCAACAGTTAACTGATGATAATGAAATGGAGCGCTACATGATTCCCCTCTTCCTTTTCCAAAAGGAGTAGATAGGACAAGCGTGCCACCAGGTTTCAATCTTTTCATTAGCTGTAGAAAAAAAGAGCGGTCATTTGAAACATGTTCAATTGTTTCAAAACTTATAATCGTATCAAATAATCCTAATGATTCCATAAAATCGTCATCCTCTACACTTCCCTGTTTAAATGAAACAAGAGGATGATAATATCTTCCCTTTGCATAAGTAATCGCTTCTGACGATACATCTACTCCTGTAACAGATGAAATGTTTTCTTTACGCGCTTTTGCGATTAATTGTGCACCGTAACCCGAACCACATGCTATATCAAGAACTGCTCCTTTTCCATAATCAATTGCAAAATGATAACGAGCGATATGTTCTAATAATAAACCATTCATATTGCTCATTAAATCCGGCACGACTCTCTCATCTGTTAATTTCATCGTTTTATCATCCTTTATACTTGAGATTTTCCAAAATGGAAAATTAAATTTTTTCTATCCCTTTTCAAGAAAATTTTCAGTTTAACATACCAATAACATACCACATCTGTTATAGAACAATTGAAATATTTGGTAGGTTAGTTATCTTAAAATTTCTCCTCTATATCTACTATTTACCTATAATACACATTTTATATCATTAATTAAAAATATTAATAACAACAATTAGTTTTAATCGTATTCCAATTTATTCAAACACACTTTTTTTATAGTCAAGACACAATTTCCATGCTATAATTATTGATTGAATTAGTATAAATGTAAGGTGGTTAATTTAAATGGAAAACAAAGCTTATCAAGTCTTGTTATATTATAAATATATAGTAATTGAAGAACCTGAACTCTTCGCACAAACTCACTTAGCTGCGTGTAAAGCTATTGGCTTATTAGGACGAATTATCGTTTCTACTGAAGGCATTAACGGTACGGTTTCTGGAACAGTTGAGCAAGCACAAGCCTATATGGACATGATGAGGGACGATGAACGTTTTACCGATATGGTGTTTAAAATTGATAACGTCGAAGGTCATGCATTCAAGAAAATGCATGTACGTGCTCGCAATGAAGTTGTTCATCTTGGACTTGCGGAAGATGATATCAACCCGAACGAAATTACAGGCCAGTATTTGTCGCCTACAGAATTTTACGCAAAAATGCAACAAGATGATACGATTGTAATTGATGCACGCAATGACTATGAATTCGATTTAGGTCATTTCCGTGGTGCGGTTCGACCAGAAATCAAAAACTTCCGAGATCTACCTACCTGGATGCGCGAGAACAAAGAACAATTTGAAGGTAAAAAGATTTTAACATATTGCACAGGTGGAATTCGTTGCGAAAAATTCTCTGGTTGGTTAGTAAAAGAAGGCTACGAAGATGTAGGACAACTTCACGGCGGAATTGCTACTTATGGCAAAGACCCTGAAGTTCAAGGTCAACTATGGGATGGTCAAATGTATGTCTTTGACGAACGCATTGCGGTTCCTATTAATCATGTTGAGCACATTATCGTTGGAAAAGATCATTTTACAGGCGAACCATGTGAGCGCTATGTAAACTGCTCTAACCCAGAATGTAACGACAAAATTCTGTGTTCAGAAGAAAACGAGCATCTTTACATGCGTAGTTGTACAGATGAATGTCGTACACATCCTCGCAACCGTTATACCGTAGAGCATGGATTGACGGTTGAGCAATTTCAAAATCGATTGGAAGAACTCGAGCTTTTGAGACAAAGTACTTTAGTTTAATATAAAACAACCCCTCACTATTTCAAATCTAAAATGATTTGTCTCAGTGATGGGTTTTTCTGTTTCTATATATTAATTAAAATTGATTTAGTTTGCTCCATATATTAGATTAATTGGTCTAACAATAGGGAATTTCGTTAATGGGAAATAACCAGAACTTAAAGTGGGAGTTGGTTTTCCAAGAGCATATCCTTGCCCCATTTGAATACCAAGATTCTGTAAATATCTTAGTTCTGATAAAGTCTCTATACCCTCAGCAATTACTTCAGTTTTCGATTGTAATGCAAATTCTAATAAAAGTTCAACTAAATGCTGTTGCTCAGGTTGATCACTAATATTTCTAATAAGAGACTTATCAATCTTAATAAATTCCGGTTTTAAATAAACAAGCGTTTTTAAACTGTTATATCCCGTTCCTGCATCATCCACGGCAATCCGAAAACCTTGTTGCCTGTAATTCTCTATTATTTTTTCAAATTGATTATAATCGATTACTGCCTCTTTTTCCGTTAGTTCTAATACGATTTGATTCGGAGAGAGATTATATTTTGACAATATTTCTAGCGTTTTCCCACTACGATAAGCTGGATCAGCTAAAACCTGGGGCTGTATATTGAGGAAAATTAATCGTTTTTTATGACCTTGGGTTTGATCCAACTGTTCTGCATATCGCTCAAGAGAAAGATTACGCAAAAAACCTTCCACCATAAAAACATTATCACTTTGACCTACATAATCATAAAACTTTTCAGTTGTTGGAAATAGAGCTGTACTTTGAGGACGATTGAGAATTTCAAAACCAACTGTTTCCTCTTTATCTAATGAAACGATTGGTTGAAAGAATGTTTTTATTTTTTCAGCTTGCATAAGTCTCTTAAATTCTTCATTCTTTTTAAATTCTTGAAAATGACTAGTACGTTTAGAATTTAGAAACTCTAAATAATTTATTAGTGTAGTCAATCGATTATATTTCATTTTATCTCCTTTAGTACGTTGGCAAGTTATTTTCTGTTTCCGCCTTATTATACAGTAGAAAATTAATTTGCTATTTTAAAATATTGTAAAAATTATGTAAAGTAATTTACAAAAAAATAAATGAAAACAGGATTCTTCCACACCGTAACGATAAGAGTTTCTAGGTCACTTTGAATGGGGAAACCTGCGGCATCATAACCTTTAAGACGACGAACCAAGTGACGTTGTCACTTGGTTCGTCGTTCTTCGTAAAGGAAATCCTGCGGGTTTGAATCCGTCACTTCTTTTTTCAAACAACAATATCAATTAACAAAGAAATTTTATAGTTTTAACTTCCACATAAAAATTCAATTACGTGTTATTTGACCTTCTTCTTCTTTCCTTTTTAGTTTAACCCCAATGCTGCTAAACTAATTTCAGCCAGTTTCACATGTCCGGCAACGGTAGGATGAACTTCGCCTGCAATGACGTAATTGCCTTGATTATTATCGAAGGCCGCATAAGCGTCTGCAAGAAATACGTTATTTTCTTCCGAGACTAAGGAACTTATATTCCCGTTTATTAGCGAAAGTACACTATCTGCAAAAGCATTTACTTCTTGAATTGGATTGTAAATATTGTGAATTACAATAGGTGCATCACTCAGATTTCTGATCTCGGCTATGGTTGCATTTAGATTAGTAAAAATAGTACTGATTGCAAAGTAATCAATTAAGAAATTTTGGAACAAAGCAGGATTGCCTTCACTTAAAAAATAGGCTAGCTGTAAATCAGGTAATGCAGCTATTAAATCATTGCTCCCTATATTAAGAGTAATATAGTCTGCATGTTTGACGGCCTGACGGTATTTTTGGTTATTTTGTAATAGATTGAGCATGCCACCCGTCGTCAAACCAGGAATACCTAGATTATTGACTCTTAAATCGGCTTCTTTCCCCATTAAAAACGGAAATGCTTTTTTTGATGGGTCATCATTAGTAGCATCGAGATTGTATCCAAACGGGATAGAATCCCCTAATGAAACGAGTGAATTCTTTCCATTATCATTCTTTGCAAATGCTGAGGTAGAAAATACTAAACTGATTACTAAAAGTATCAAAAAAGATTTAAACATTTTTTTCAAATGAAACCCTCTCCCTTCGGTTCTCTAAGAAAACTATATTATGTAAACGGCTTTATTATTCATTCATATCTAAAATAAGCTGTCACAATACTCGAGAATTCTTAAATCTTGTATTTGCCAATTAGTATCGAGCGTCTCAGACAAAGTGTCTTCAACATTAAATCATAAAAAACCGTCCAACTAATGAAGTCACCCTAAAGAATGAGACAAAGAAAACAGCACCTCCCTGATCGTATTTAGGAACTACTGACATTAAAGATATTTGTCTTATGGGTACTAAAATCGAAAAAAAAAAAGTAAAGCTAGCCGTTTATTTAATAGAATTATATATTAAATAACTGAATATTACAAATACTATTTTACATATTTTTAACTTTGTTAAAAGTTCAAACTGATATTCCCTGATTGAATAACAGAGCTGAGGAGCTTATGTGCTTTTCAAGTTTCCATGAAGATTGCTATTAATCACCCAGGCACCTGTTATTTTAATATTCAGTGCTGAAAACAGTGAGAACTGTGTTGAATAGCCGCAATTTATTAAAAGAAAATATAGAAGAAAAACTCGAAATAACTTCTTACTATTTATAAAAATTGTTTAATCATGTTCTTTATTAATAAGTCTAGCTTAAAACGCTCATACTATTAATGATTAAAAATAAAGGATGTGATCGTATACTTACCGACAAACAAAAATCAGAGCTAAAGAAAGACCTGTTAGCCCAGAAAATTCAGTTGGAGAATCATGAGGACAATCCTTTCATAGAGCAAGGTAATATTCGTGATACGACAGGTGAACTTTCAACAGCTGATAACCATCCTGCTGATTTAGGTACAGAGCTTTATGAACGTGAGAAAGATATGGCAATTAAGGTTCATGAGCATTCTGAATTAGAAAAAGTGAATCATGCCCTTGAAGCCATGAAAAATGGAACGTATGGAGTTTGTGATGATTGCGGAGAAAGCATTCCTTACGAGCGCTTAGAAGCTCTTCCATATACGACCCGTTGTATTGAGCATGCGGAGAAAACGATTCCTTTAGATCGACCTTCTGAAGAACAAATTTTGATACCAGCAAACGATAACTCTTTTGCCGAACGTCATAAAAGTGATGGTGTCAGAGATTATGAGGACAGTTTTCAGGAAGTCGCCCAGTACGGTACATCTGAAACACCATCCGACCTTAAAGGTGACCATGCTAACTACAACGAATTATATGATGATGAGGACGAAGAAGGCATGGATGAAGAAGTGGATTCAATGCATATAATTACTCTCGGTGGAGACAATAAAGTAATATCACTCTCTGAACAAGAAGAAGCCATTCGAAATGATTACTTATGAATAAACGAACCAACTCATTATAATTAAAATAACAATTTAAATAAGAAATAGCTACTGAAAAAATGACCCTACTCCTTAATAAGAAGTAGGGTCATTTGTGTGCAATGTTCTCAAATAATAAGGACTACGCAATTCGACTTTCAACTTCTACAGTGACGTTATCTTTTGTTGCGCGTGAATATGGGCACACTTTATGTGCAGAATCCACAAGATTTTGAGCAACTTCCATCTCCACATCACGGACAAGTACATCTAGTTTAACGGAAAGTGAATAGCCATCAGTGTCTTGATTTAGCGTAACATGAGCTGTGACTTCCGATCCACCGTGTTCAATTTTTTCTTGTTGTGCAACCAAATTCAATGCAGAATCGAAACAAGCAGCATAGCCAGCCGCAAAAAGTTGCTCCGGATTTGTTGTCTCTTTTTTCACACCAGGCATAGCCAAGGGAATGTCCAGAACGCCATCCTCAGAACGAACGCGTCCTTCACGTCCCCCAATTGCCGTTACAGTAGACGTATATAGTTTTTTCATTTTTTATTCCTCCTCATTCTTAGTGTGGTTTCTAATAAATTGGTGTTATTTCAAAAAAATTCAGAACACACTATAGAACTATTCTTGCCCCTTTTAAGCTAACCTATCCATACATTTAGTAATGTTAGTAATAGGACATAAGATAGGATATCTTTTAAAAGCATATGATTGAAACTAGACTTCTCACGCTTCTAAATCAGCTTATTCATTTGGACAAAGTGTCGGAGGAATGAATGAAAAATAACGTTCTTATTTCTTTAATTCTATATAAGATGAAATCATTTGATGCGTATGAATTTTTATATAATGAGCCGCATGTTCCATTGATTCTTTTTGTGAAACGACATCATTTACCACACTTTCAATAATGTCGAAATGTGGAGTCAAACACTTTTTACTTGATGGTGTTAAGTAACCAGACAATAACATGACGGGAATGCCAAGTTCCCTTGCTACTTTCGCAACTCCATATGGTGCTTTTCCAGAGAGGGTTTGTTCGTCGGATCTACCTTCTCCTGTAATGATTAGATCAGCGTTTATTATGCGTTCACGAAACTCGACTGCCTCCATCACTACTTCAATCCCAGGTTTCATTATGTAAGGAAAAAAAGCTTGAATTGCGCCACCTAATCCTCCTGCTGCACCAGCTCCTTGTCGATGATGAATCGATAGGCCATTTGTTTGTTCAATTACATCTGCAAATATTTTCAAATTGTGATCTAAGAGAGAAACCATCTTTTCGGTGGCGCCTTTTTGGGGACCAAATACAAATGAAGCACCATTGGGTCCAATAAACGGATTATTTACGTCACATGCAATGATAAACTCTGACTCTTTAATACGAGAATCAAAATCTGCTAGGTCGATGTATGCCAAATTGCCGAGTGCACCTCCACCCGTCGAAAGATCTTCACCATTTTGAGATTGAAACTTCATGCCAAGAGCTTTCAGCATTCCCATGCCACCATCGTTAGTTGCGCTACCACCTATCCCAACAATAAACTTTCGAAAACCTGCATCTAATGCATTTTTTATTAACTCCCCAGTACCAAATGAAGTTGCTATAAGTGGATTTCTTTCTTCTGTATGTAAAAGGGTTATACCAGATGCTTTTGCCATTTCAATTACACATGTTTCTTCATCACCTAAAACTCCGTATTCAGCACATATTTTTCTTTCAAGAGGGTCATGTACAATGACTGACACAGTTCTTCCTTTTGTAGCACTGATTAGACTTTCTAGTGTGCCTTCACCACCATCAGCTACTGGCAATATGAGTGTTTCAATCGACTGATCAAAAGCCCTAATTCCTGCTACCATTGCTTGTGCAACTTCAACTGCTGACAAGCTTCCCTTATATGAGTCCGGACTAATAACAATTTTCACTTGATTGCCTCCTTTGTAAAGCTCTTACAAATAGTATAGTGATAATAATTGATAAATACATGTTTAAATTTAACTCAAAATAATAGTAACCCTGGAACACGCTTGTACTTTTAAGAAATTAATAGGTAATAATACTGAAAAAGTAATGATAGTTTATACACTGTTTTGGAGAACTTTGAAATTTTAATTATTACGATGCTTTTTGTTTCATGAGGAGTTTTTCAATGCCTCAATTACCAGCGAGCCGGAAGTATTAATTTCCATATTTTATCTATTCCAACTTGAACGCCAATTTTTACAACTGAGCAACAGCTCACCTTAAAATTCATTGAAAAACCGAGCAATATTAGCAATACGGCTGAAAAAGTAACACTATTTTCTTCACTTCTCTAAAATATTCTACGCATTTTGTTTAAATTTGAACTATTTTTTAGTATCGACCTGGTTTCCCGGACGCTTTTCTTAAATAAATTAAAAAGAGTGATTCGCATTAAACACGAATCACTCTTTTTAACATTTTTTCAGATTATTTCACCATGAGAACTGGACAGTCTGCGTGTTTAACCACTTTATGACTAACACTTCCTAGTACCATTTCTTGTAATGCATTTAAACCACGACTACCAATAACCAAGACTTCATATTGTTGTTTGTTAGCATACTCGACAATAGCTGGCCCTGGTTCTCCACGAAGGATTTCCACTGAATAGCTGATTTTTTCTTGCTTTAGTAAGTCCTCAACAGGCATTAGTTTTTTTCTACGTTTCATATCCAGTTCAAAAGAACTTCCACTATGAAGAACGTCACTCTTTGCATTCGCGTAATCTGCTACCAATACGACGGTTATTATAGAGTTAGAGTTAAGAGAAGCTATTTTTATTGCTTCTTTTGTTGCGCGAATTGAGTGATCCGATCCATCTGCTGCCAATAAGATTTTTTGATACATCTTATATACACCCCTTTAAATGTTTAATGCGATGATAGCTTGGCGTCTTTATACTTATAAATAGCTAATTTATCAACGAGTTTCTTACTAGTTGCATTTAAACCATTATAGTTTTGATCCTTTATTAGGGTTTTCATCATATTTTAACACTACTTTATCAATAGTGCCGACTCCTGAATTATTTCGTACATAAGTATTTGAAAAATACACTGAAATATTCTGATTTATGATGTAAAAAGACAAAAAAAAGTCGTCATCCCCTTGTCTCAGGTTATGACGACTCTATATTACTTACTCACCTAGCCATGCTAACCCTACGGTGCCTCTGCCTGCATGTGTGCCAGGTACTGGGCTCAATTCGGTAATATAAAATGCAATGTCCGGGAATTGATTTTGAAGTATGCTCTTCCAGTGAGTTGCTTCTTTTAAATTATCAGCGTGAATAACTGTAACTTCCTTTACATGATCTATTTCTGTTTCTAAATAGTCTACCATTTTTGCGATTGCGCGTTTATGGCTGCGTACTTTGTCGGAAAGTATTGCTTTTCCTTTATCAAATTTAAGCACAACTTTCATATTTAAAAGTGTAGCAATAACTGTTTGAGTTCCTGTGACACGTCCACCTTTGTGAAGTTGTTCGAGACTTCCTGGTGTCAAAAACAGACGTCCCTTTGCAGGTAGGGTCTTAATTACAGAGACAATTTCATCAAATGTTTTTCCTTGTTGTTCCAGAGCAACCGCCCGTTCCACCATCTTCCCTAACGGAAACGAGCCAATTTGAGAGTCGAGTACAAAAGCATCTACGCCCGTTTCTTTAGCTGCTGAAATCGCACCACTGTATGCTCCTGTAAGTGATCCTGTTACGTGAATGGCAATTACGTGATCATAATTTTTCTTAATTTCTTTAAAAATTTCAATCATTTCTCCTGGAGATGGCTGCGATGTTTTCGGCAATGCTTTGGCGGAGGCGAGCTTTTTGTAAAATGCTTCCGATTTAATATCGACATTTTCCCTGTAAGCGGTTTCGCCGAAGATAACATATAGAGGGACAACATAAATATGATGTTGTTTAATAAATTCTGTTGATAGAGTTGCAGTTGAATCTGTAACCCATGCAATTTTTGACTGTTTCATATGTAGTGACTCCTTTTTGAGTAAATAGACTAAATTCAGTAACCCCTTACTTCTATAGGTTTCAAAAGTAAAGTAGATTGCTGTTAGTCTACTAGTATGGGGAGGATATTAATTTTTGACTAGGGGTATGTATCATAACAGTTGTATGACACATGTCATGTTTGGGGAAATTGTCATTAAGTGTACAAAAAGGGATGCTAAGTTCTCCTGCAAAAACTACAAATTCTTTTAAATAATCTTTACTATTGAAAAATAGTTCACCCTTACTAAATAGAAAAACTCCAAGTCACAATTAGCCATGACTTGGAGTTTTGTTCTATTATAAATTTTCTAGTGCTTCTTCAATGCCTGTTTCTCCACTAATAAGGTCAAATGATTTCTTAACGGTATGTTGTGAGTTCAATGAAGCAAAAATTGTTTTTGCAACATCCTCACGAGCAATAGAGCCTCTTTCAAGGTTTTCTGAAGCCGATACCTTACCTGTACTTGGTTCATTTAAAAGGCCACCTGGACGAATAATGGTATAATCCAAACTACTTTGTTCGACCATTTTATCTGCATAATGTTTCGCTACGTAATACGGAACCATCTCTTGATTCCAGTTTTCACGCTTGTTAGCTTGAAGTGCACTGACAAGTACAAATCGAGTGATGCCTGCTTGTTCAGCAGCCTCTGCAGTTTTAGCTGCGCCATCTAAATCAATTAGCAAAGTCTTGTCTAAACCTGTATGCCCGCCGGAACCTGCAGTGAAGACTATCGCGTCACACCCTTTTGCTGCATTAGCGATATCTTGCACACTACCTTCCAAACTTGCAACTGCAGCATCAACGCCTTGTTGTCCCAACTCGTCTGCCTGCTCTTGTTTTCGGACCATTGCGCGTACTGTATGTTGCTCACTTTTTTGTATAAGGTTGATAAGATGTTTTCCAATTTGTCCAGTTGCCCCTACTACGAATATTTTCATATGCTCGAGCTCCTTTTGATCTGAATTGAAATATTTCCATCAACTTAATGGAAAACCATTCCTGCAAAAAGTCTAACATACCTGCTGTATACAATTAAGCAATTACCCTTTAAAGAGTTCTTGGTATAGTCCTTGAAACTTTCCTTCTACTACTTCGGAATGGTACATCGCTTTTAATGCTAACGTTTTTTCAAGCTCATGTTCCGTCATGATAGACTTTAAGCGTATTTTCAACTCTTCGTTCTCTTTTACAAGTTGCATCATTTTTGATTTGACAAATTTCATGCGAAAACCTCCTTTTATTGAAAACTAATTTTTATGTTCAAACCTTATTGTTTATTTTATCCAAATTATCACTTTAGGAGACAATTTGAGTAGAACAAGTAGATAGAGGAAAAGCGGGCACTTTAAAAAATTCAAACATACCCTCTACCGATAATTTTAACATAAAAAAGTACCTCTTAGTCGAATTCTTACCGACCAAGGGTACATAGTTGTTTTTATAAACTGCGATGATATTACTGTAACAATATCCTTCGTACATTTAATATTCACTGCCCTATATTTCACAAGAAACTATTCCTACTGATGAAGGTTTCGTTACGAGACATTCGTAATGGGGGAATTTGTCTCTCAATTTAATGCTAATTTCTTCTTCATTCCCTTTTTTAACAGCAATGAAAAGCGATGGTCCTGCTCCGCTTATGGCGCAACCGTATGACCCCAACACCTTACATGTATGTCGAATTGCTTCGAAATCAGGAAATCTATTTTTACGGAAAGGTTCATGGAATGTATCTTTTTCCATCATACGTCCAGCAGTTTCCCAATCACCACAAGAAAGTGCAGCTGATAACACATTACCTGCACTACTCCCACGCGTTGCAACACTATGTTCGAGTAATTCTGGTAGCAATCCTCTTGACTCCGTTGTGAGAAATTCTTCAGACGGCACCAGTATCACGACGCCTATTTCCACTTCAGGTACATGAATTACATCCAGCTCTACTCCGTCATCATACGAAATCGTCAAGCCGCCGAAAAAAGACGCCGAAACATTATCAGGATGGCCTTCCATTTCACTGCCGATTTTTACTTTTTCTTTTATTGTCAATTCCAATCCAAGCAAACGGTCTGCAATTTCGATACCTCCGGCGATGGCTGATGCGCTACTACCGAGTCCTCTACCAAGGGGGATATCTGTTACCACATAAAGTTTAGAAGCAGGGAGCTGATGATTAAACTTGTCAGCAACCACTTGGGCAGTTGACACGATCAAATTATCAGAGCCACTTGATAAATGCTGATATCCTGCATTTGCATATTCGACTGTCCACTCTGAAGCAGCCGATACATTGATCAACAAATGAAGGTCAAGCGCCAATCCTATCGAATCAAAACCAGGTCCGAGATTGGCAGTTGATGCAGGCACTGTTACTGAAAATTCTCTCCAGCTCATGCCTTCACACCTTTCTTCAAGTCCTCCCAAAAGCGATCCATATCTTCCGGCACGAGAAGATCTTTATGTTGATTAACTGAAATGGCTGTTTCTGGATCTTTCAATCCATTTCCCGTCAATATAGCGACAACTGTCGAACCTTTTTCGAGCATGCCGTTCTCTACTTGCTTTTTAATACCCGCAATTGACGCACATGATGCAGGTTCTGCAAAGATGCCTTCTGTTGAAGCTAACATTTGATAGGATTCAAGAATTTCTTCGTCCGTCACAGACAAGATTGTACCGTTTGATTCGTCTAGTGCTGTCAGCGCTAGATTCCAACTGGCCGGATTGCCGATTCGGATAGCTGTTGCGATTGTTTCAGGGTTTTCAACGACCTGATTATTGACAATTGGAGCGGCTCCTGCCGCCTGCACACCCAGCAATGAAGGTCGTTTCCCTCCTTTTTTGGCTGCGTACTCGCTAAAACCTTTCCAAGAAGCTGAAATATTTCCAGCGTTTCCAACTGGCAAAGCTAGAATATCTGGTACTTTACCCAGCTGATCGATGATTTCGAAAGCGATTGTTTTTTGACCTTCTATACGATATGGATTAACAGAATTTACAAGAGCGATGCCATCTTCCTGACCCACTTCTCTTACCATGTTAAGTGCTTCGTCAAAGTTCCCTTTAATCGCTAGAATTTCCGCTCCATACATTTTTGCCTGAGCAAGTTTTCCGAGTGCGATGCGGCCTTCTGGAATGACCACAATCGTTCTCATGCCAGCTCTTGCTCCGTAAGCTGCAGCCGATGCTGAAGTATTGCCAGTTGAAGCGCAAAGAAGAACCGTTTTCCCTTCTTCTTTTGCTTTTGCAACTGCCATAACCATGCCTCTGTCTTTAAATGAACCAGTTGGGTTTGCGCCCTCCAATTTCACATGAAGATTGATTCCCCATTGTTCAGATAATTTACCTAAATGAACCATAGGAGTATTACCTTCTTGCAAAGTCAATGAGGGTGTGTTGTCCGTCACTGGAAGCCATTCTTTATATTGTTCAATTAATCCTGGCCAATTCATACTGATTCCTCCCCTTCAATACGATAATGGCTGATGACGCTTGCAGTACCTTCTAAATTTTCAATAATGTCCAAATGCTGCTGTCTAGAAATTTTATGTGTTAATAGAATGATTTCTGCCATACCGTCATTTTTAGCCGGATGCTGCATGACCGATTGAAGGCTTGCCATATGATTACTATAAATTGACGTCAGTTTTGACAGCATACCCACTTCATCTTTTACGAGCAAACGGTGAAAATATTTTGAATATCGGCGGTTATCGGATTTCATTACTCGTTCATGCTGAGCTGAGTGCACTCGTTTACCGTTTACTTCAAGCAGCAGATTTCGGCAAGCTGCGATAATGTCCGACACGATTGAAGTTGCTGTAGGTAGCGATCCTGCTCCTGGTCCGTATAGCATTGTTTCTCCAACTGCATCTCCATAAATATATACGGCGTTGAATTCATTGTTGACCGAAGCAAGCAGATGGGAATTGGCCAAAAAGACTGGTTCCACTGTTACTTCAATGCCGTCTTCATCTTTTTTCGATGAGCCAATCATTTTGATTGTATAGCCAAAGCCTTCTGCGAGCTCCAAATCCCCGGCCTGAATGTCTTTCATCCCTCTAACCAAGACGTCATCAAGATGTACTTCCGTCGAAAATGCCAGTGACGATAAGATGACCATTTTGCGAGCAGCATCTAAACCATCTACATCTGCTGATGGGTCTGATTCTGCATATCCTAATAGTGTTGCTTCCGCCAAAGCAGTTTCATAGCTCATATTTTCTTGTTTCATTTTCGTTAAAATATAGTTTGTCGTGCCGTTAACAATCCCCATTAGACTAGAAATCCTGTCTGATGCGAGTCCGTCTTCTAATGTTCGGATAATCGGTATGCCACCAGCAACACTGGCTTCGTAAAACAAGTCACATTTTTCAAGATCAGCCAATTTTAATAGCTCGTGACCGTGTTCGGCCATCACATCTTTATTAGCTGTAACTACTTGCTTCCCTGAACGAAGTGCACTTTCAATTGCATGCTTTGCACCTTCGATTCCGCCCATCACTTCCACAATGATATCAATAGAAGGATCGTCTAATATGTCCCAGACATCCGTTGTAAATACATTTGGATCTAAAGAGGAGAGTCTTTCTTTATTTTTATCTTTAATTAGTACCTTTTTAATGGACACTTGGACTCCCAATTTATAAGTCAAGTCCTGTTGGTGTTGCTGTAATATAGTTGCAACTCCGCTTCCAACTGTTCCAAGGCCTAATAAGCCGATAGAAATTTCATTTTTCATTGACAATTCCTCCCATGATTTGTACACTGTAAAAAAACATTTGTTTTTCTCATAAAGACATTATAGTATTATATAATAATTAAAACAACCTTTTACCAATTAATATAGAGATGGGACTTGATAGAATGAAAGTGTGTAAATTCGGCGGAACATCTGTAGCAAGTGCACAACAAATCAAAAAAGTGGCGGCCATTGTAAGAGCAGATCCATCACGAAGAATAGTAGTAGTCTCAGCACCTGGCAAACGCTTTGAAGATGATGTAAAAGTGACTGATTTGCTTATCAGCCTCTCGCATGCAGCACTGCGCGGTGAAAATGTCGAAGAACAATTCAACAAAGTGATTGATCGCTATGACAATATTGCAAATGGTCTTGGTCTTGGCTGCGAAATCCAAGACATTATTAAAATGGATCTTCACAATCGTCTCGCATCAGATAAAGAAAATCCAAGGCTATTTTTAGACCAATTACAAGCTAGCGGTGAAGATAATTTAGCAAAGCTTGTTGCCGCTTATTTTAATACGGTCGGCCTTCAAGCGGAATACGTAAGCCCTAAAGAAGCTGGGTTGCTTGTTAACGACTTACCGCAACGCGCACAAGCACTTCCAGAAGCCTACACAAGACTGTCAGCTTTAAAAGATAAAGAAACAATTACTGTCTTCCCTGGATTTTTTGGTTATACAGAAGAAGGCGTACTGCGTACATTTGAGCGCGGAGGTTCAGATATTACTGGCTCGATTTTGGCTGCTGCTGTAAAAGCCAAACTGTATGAAAACTTTACTGACGTCGATTGTGTGTTCGTTGCTAATCCAAGAATTATTGATAACCCTGTGGAAATAGACAAAATGACGTACCGTGAAATGCGGGAGTTGTCGTATGCAGGTTTCTCAGTCCTTCATGATGAAGCACTGATGCCCGCATTTAAAGAATCAGTTCCTGTTTGCATAAAAAATACAAATAACCCCTTAGCTCCTGGCACAATGATTGTAGCGGAAAGAGAGAGTTCCTTCCGACCAGTGACCGGTATATCAGCCGATAGCGGATTTTCAACGCTTTTTGTCAGTAAATATTTAATGAATCGTGAAATCGGATTTGGCCGTAAACTGCTACAAATTCTTGAAGACGAAGAGATTTCCTATGAGCATACTCCCTCTGGAATAGATAATCTATCAGTCATTTTGCGCAGCTATCAGTTAACTCCCGATAAAGAAGCTCGCATTGTCGATCGTGTGAAAACCGAATTACAGGCAGACGAAGTTAATTTTCGCAGCAACTTCTCTATGGTCGTTATCGTTGGTGAAGGAATGAGAAACTCAACTGGTTTGGCCGCACGAGCTACTACTGCCATTTCACGAACTGGAGCTAATATCGAAATGATCAATCAAGGTTCATCAGAAGTTAGCCTTGTATTCGGTGTCCTTAAACAAGACGAAACGAAGATACTGAAAGAGTTGTATAAAGAGTTTTTCTCTCCTGTTTTAGTTGTGTGAAATAGAAATGAGCTAACCTCCAATAAGAGATTACCACTTACCACTGTATCGGCTCAGGTTTCCGGGTCGCTATGGATGGCCACCTATAACCTTGAGAGTACAAAGAATGGGATGTGACCTTGTCACATCACCATTCTTCTTTTTTTAAGGCAATCTTGCGGCGGGTGTACGTCCTTCGCTCACCTTCAACCTTCACGTTTACAGTCTTTGATTTTGGTTTACTAGTGAATGAACACTTACTGCTTAGAAAGGAAGCCGCCGAAGATACAATTTCGGCGGCTTGTTTCTAATTTTAAAGTATTTATTCTGCTTTATTTGAAAGAAGGGTTTTGCAGAATACACAGTATGCATCATCCGGCTTGAAAGCATACGTAGACAATTCCTTCGAAAACCCCACATTGTGTTTACATTATTATCGTCAAAACACATTCCAAAATTCAACTATTACAACGTGGATGCCTTTTTTTACAACGTCATCCTCTATAATTACAACGTCACAGCCAATAATTACAACTGAGATATCGCTCAGTCTGCTATACATAGAAATTCGGAACCTTTTTCAGAAAAAAGGACCGCTCAGTCGAATCCTGACTGAGCGGTCCTTCCAAGATAGTTAATATATAGATACTACACCAAATTAAATCACACTAATATGTTCACTTTTTAAATCAGTTATAAACATATGACCTGGTGCATGAGTAATCATTAATGGTGGTTTCATATGCATGGCGATAGCTTGGGGCGTAACACCACATGCCCAAAACACAGGTACTTCACCTTCGTTGATTGTAACGGCATCTCCAAAATCAGGTTGATTGATATTTGTAATGCCGATTGATTGCGGATTGCCAATATGAATCGGCGCACCGTGAACGGAAGGGAATCGACTTGTTACTTGAACGGCTCGGATGACGTCTTTCTCTTTCATGGGACGCATGCTGACAACCGTTGGTCCAGAGAATTTTCCTGCAGACGCTGCTTGAATCGACGTTTTATACATCGGCACATTGACGCCTTCTTCGTTATGTCTCATCGGGATACCATTTTTTATTAGCGCTTCCTCGAATGTAAAGCTACAGCCAATAAGAAACCCTACCATATCGTCAGTCCAATACTCTTTAATATCCGTTGGTTCGTCTACAACTTCCCCATTTTTATAGACACGGTATTTTGGTAAGTCTGTACGTATATCAGCATGTGGTGCAGACATCTTCGGTACATAGGAACCAACATCTGTCACATCAATAACTGGACAAGATTTCGGATTTCGTTGACAGAACAATAGAAAATCAAATGCTAAATCCTTTGGTAAAATGACTAAATTTGCTTGAATATAATCTTCACACAAACCAGAGGTAGGCAAAGTAAACTCACCACTGCGCATCTTCCCTCTTACTTCAAAAGGTGTTGTCATTTACAGGACTCCTTTTTATACAAATAGTTTAGGAATTTCATTGATTAATGTGTAACCACTCATCCAAGCCATGGCAACAACAATTATTACTCCGAATATGGTCATCCACAATGGATGCTTATAGTCTCCAACAATTTTTGTTTTGTAAGCCGCAATCAACATAACACCTAATGCAATAGGTAAAATCATACCATTTACCGATCCAACGAATATAAGAATACTGATTGGACGACCAACAAAGACAAAGACTATTGTTGAAACTGCAATAAATCCAATGATAATTTTTTGATGGTGTTTCTCTAACCATGGATGGAATGTACGAATAAAAGAAACAGACGTATACGCTGCGCCAACTACCGAAGTAACCGCGGCCGCCCACATGACAATCCCGAAAATCTTATACCCAAAATTACCAGCTGCTAATTGGAAAACAGATGCTGGTGGGTTTGAAGGATCTAGCTTAAAACCTTGAGAAACGACACCCAACACGGCAAGGAACAAGAAAATGCGCATGATAGAAGCTATCCCTATTGCAAATATGGAACCACGTGTCACTTCAGGTAATGCTTCTTTTCCTTTTATTCCTGCATCAATTAAACGGTGACCACCTGCAAATGTAATATATCCACCAACGGTTCCACCTACCAACGTAACAATCGCCAAAATATTAATATTATCTGGCACAAAGGTTTTTACAACGGCTTCTCCAACTGGAGGCGCTGCCGTAAACATTACGTAAACTGTTAATCCAATCATAAGGAAACCTAATACTTGTGCGAATTTATCCATCGCTTTGCCCGCTTCACGTACCATAAAAATACCAATCGCGAGAATACCACTGAGAATCGCTCCTAATTCTGGCGAAATTCCAAATAATACATTTGTTCCGAGTCCAGCCCCTGCGATATTTCCGATGTTAAAGGCAAGACCACCCATAACAACTAAGAATGCGAGAAAATAACCAAGACCGGGCAATAAATCATTCGCAATATCTTGTGCACGTTTTTCTGAAACGGCAATAATTCGCCAAATGTTCAGTTGAGCACCAATATCGATAATAATTGAAATCAGAATTACGAATCCAAAGCTTGCAAGAAGTTGCTCTGTAAAGACAGTTGTCTGTGTTAAAAATCCTGGTCCAATGGCTGATGTGGCCATTAAGAATGCAGCGCCGAGTAATACGCTGCGATTTGTATTTTTTAGTTTAGTTTCAGCTTTCATGAGTAACCTCCTTTGAGACTTATTTTAAATTCTGAATTTTCCGTACATCAATTTGAGAATTTTTTAATGTTTCTGAGATACGTCGAGCAAAATCAAGAGCATGTATCCCATCCCCATGAATACACACAGTGTCAGCTAAAATAGACACCTCAGCTCCAACTGTACTTGTAACAACACCTTCTTTAATCATTCGTACGACTTGTTGAATGGCAGTATCGGTGTCTGTAATTAATGCATTCGCTTCTTTTCGACTGGTCAGTGTTCCATCCGTTTGATATGTACGATCCGAGAATACTTCATTCGCTGTACGTAAACCAATCTTCGTACCTGCTTTGATAATCTCACTGCCCGATAAACCAAATAGTACTAACTCTGGATTCACCGCATACACTGCTTCGGCGATTGCTTCGGATAAAGCCGCATCTGTAGCCGCCATGTTAAAGAGTGCCCCGTGTGGCTTGACGTGTTGCATCACACCACCTTCAGCTTTTACAAACCCGTATAATGCTCCAATTTGATAAACCACGAGTTCATACGCCTCTTGTGGAGAGACGAGTAAATTTCTTCGTCCGAAGCCTGTTAAATCTTGAAATCCTGGATGTGCACCAATTCCAACGCCTTTTTCCAAAGCGAGTTTGACCGTTTTGCGCATTGTTGAGGGATCGCCAGCATGAAAACCACAGGCAATATTTGCAGACGTTACAAAATCTAAAATTTCTTCATCATTTCCCATTTTATACGTGCCGAAGCTCTCGCCCATGTCACAATTCAAATCAACACGATACTTCATATTCATTTGCACTCCTTTAATTTCAGCGCGATTGATTGGGTTAATTTCTCAATCAATCTTCGTTCCTCTATCAGTGCCTGTTGTGCTTCTTCAAGTGAAATTTTTTCAAAGCGAATGAATTCTCCAGGTTTTAATTGACTCACTTTTGGTAAATCAATTGTTGCGACTTGTCCAATTTTCGGATAGCCGCCAGTCGTTTGTCGGTCAGCCATTAATATTATGGGTTGCCCATCAGGTGGAACTTGAATCGAACCAAAAGACACCGCTTCAGATATCAACTCTTTTGGTTCGATTAAAGCAAGTTCAGGTCCTTTCAAGCGATACCCCATCCGATCAGAATCTGAAGAAATTTGAAAAGCTTGATTCAAGAAAGCGTCTCTACTTTTTTCATCGAATAAATGTACTTGTCTTCCATCCATTACTCGCACAGATGTTTCCGATTTATAGATTGGAATAGCTTGAGCCATTAACGTCCAGTCCACTTGAATAAAGGAAGATTTATTCGCTCTTTTAGATAAATTCTCCATGCAACCTTTTATAAACTCTGAAGTTTCACCAATAGGAATGACGTCGCCTTTTTTTAGAGGTCGTCCATTAAATCCACCAATTCCAGCTCGCAAGTAAGTAGAACCACTGCCCATGACTTCAGACACAGCAATTCCACCAGCAACCGCTAAATAGCTACGACACCCTGAAACAGGCTTTCCGAAAGATAGCTTGCATCCTTTTTTCGCGAAAATGGGACGCCACATTTTAATTGGTATTCCATCTATTGCAGGTGACAAATCTCCACCCGTCAGCGCGAATAAACAATCAGCGTGAAACGTCTTATGCGATCCGAGTAACGTAATTTCAATCGTGGGCTCAGTTTCTTGATTGCCTACTAAAATGTTCGCAAGACGATGTGCATATGGGTCCATGACGCCACTTGCAATTACTCCATATTTTTGAAAACCGCTTCTTCCAAGATCTTGTACAGTCGTTTGTAACCCGTCTTTATCAAACTGTAGCATGGGTTGTCCCCTCCCATTGGTCATACTCTGCCTTAGAAATCGGCTTAAAGACAATCTGGTCTCCCGCTTGTAATAAACTTGGTATCTTTTCATTTGGGAGGAAAAGTTCCATTGGCGTACGACCAATCAATTGCCAGCCACCTGGTGTTTCAATTGGATAGACACCCGTCTGCATGCCCGCAATACCAACTGACCGTGCAGGAATTCGAAGCCTAGGAGTCGCTCTACGAGGAGCTGCAATCTTTTCAGACATTCCGCTAATAAACGGAAATCCTGGCGCAAAGCCAATCATATTCACTTCATAAGTACCTGTAGAATGTATCTCAATCACTTCATCAACAGTTAACTGATTATGTGACGCCACATATTCAAGATCTGGCCCATGCTCTCCACCATAACAAACCGGAATTTCAATGGTGCGTGGTTGTATTGAATCCAAATCTTTAATCCCGACTATATATTTAGTTAATAGGTTCTTCATATCATCATATTGACATTTAGCGCTAACTTTATAAAAAACAGTGACTGTAGTAAATGCAGGAATTACTTCAACTACCGAGTCAATCGAAGCCTCTTCTACTAGTTTAGTAATTGCTCTTACTAGGTTAGTTGCCTCTTTCGTAATCTCTTGCCCAACCTCAATTACAATTGCTTCATCACCAAGTGGTGAATATGTTATCCTCATCATCACACTTCCAAACATTTTCTGAATTATAGCGTAATTATAAAGAAGAAACTACGGGGATACAACCGTTTAAAATAAATATGCAACAATTGGATTAAAAATACATTGGACTTCATACTAAAATTAGTTGCTAATAGAACTACTAGACTAAGCTTTACTTATAATTCTAGGATTTTTATGTCATTTTAAATATCGTTTACACTGTATATAAATTTAATTTTTTCTAATAAAATCGATTAATTTTTTATATTTGGGACACTATACAAATGTGACATATAAAATTGGAGGCGTTTTAAAATGAACCGAAATACTATGGCAATGGCAGCACTTGGACTTGGCGCAGCTTTTCTAATGCGTAATAAAGATTCTCGCAATAAACTTAAAGGACAATTAAGCGGATTAACAAAAAATGGTGCAGGCAAAAGCATGATGGATTCAAACAACATGCCTCTTTAAGTACAACTCACCCCGAAATTTATTTATGTAGATGATAAAAGAGGCAACTCCCAAAGTTGGGTTTGCCTCTTTCCTATTCATTTTGATTTAATCCTATTCGGAAGTGATTTATTCCGGTTCGCAGGCGCGCTTTATTCCAGTTCAAGCTGCATATATTTTTGTCAATCTAGAGTTTAATCCCGTTCGCCCGATTTTTTAGTTTCGATATTTATCATTGTCTTTCTTGTCTTTCTTGTCTTTCTTTTTGATGCCTTTTACTCCTTCGAGTCCTAATGCTTTATCTGCTTCGTTAAATTCTTCGTTGTATAAAACTTCTTGTGCATCAGTCAAACCATTATTCTCTTCAGACATTTGTTGATGTGGCGGTTTTCTTTCACTCATTTTAGAATTCTCCTCTCATGATTTTATAGTGAATATAACTAAGCATTCCCTTGTCATTAACACTTTACTCTAAAAGAAATAACACTTATATTTCCAACAAAAGTTCACCATTTTAAAATTGAGTATAGAATTATGTGAAGTAGAAAGTTCCACCGCAAGTCATTTATTCCTCGACTGAATATGGTTGGTCATTTCGTCCGATTTTGGATGCCATGTGTGCTTGGGGAGAACATCATATTGAGACAGTTGAAGACGTAGAAAAGAACCGAGAAGTCTAATTAGACTCTTCGGTTCTTTAAGATGAATAACTATTAACTTACTCATTTTTGTGCTCTACTTTTTAGAATTACGAGATTGCAGCTCCAACATCGTAAAGTGCCAAATCAATTGCAACAGCTTCACCAAGTGCGAGCTTCGCTAGTTGAGTACCAAGAAACGGCCCCACCGTTAAACCTGAAGCCCCAAGTCCGTTTGCGAGGAGAAGACCTTTGTATCCTGGCACCTCACCAATGATTGGTAGAAAATTGGGTGTGAATGGACGAAAACCAACACGCGTTTCAACAAACGTACTATCAGTTAAACCTGGTGCAATGGATAATGCTTTGTCTAAAACTTCATGTAGTCCTCCTGCAGTGACACGTAAATCGAAATTTTTATTATCCTCATGTGTGGCACCAATTACTACTTGGCCATTATCAAAAGTAAGAATGTATTGATCATTTGGTGGCATTACTACCGGCCAATCACCCGTTTGCACATCTTCCAACCGAAGATGAACAATCTGTGCTTTTTGAGCAGTTAGTTGTAAGTGAATACCAAGTGGAGTTAAAAGTTCATCTGCCCATGCTCCTGCTGTAACAATTACACAATCTGCAGCGTAACTCTCTTGGTTGACGCGAACACCTGTTACAGTTTTATCGCTATGTTCAATTTCAGCTGATCCATAAACGAATGTTGCGCCGTGCTTTTTTGCTGCATTAACTAGGGCTTGTCGAAGGGCTCTGCCATTTACCCGAGCAGCTCCACTAACATAGACTGAAGCGTATTTCTCTGATACCGGTGGAAATAATATAGCGGTTTCATCGGGTGTGATTTGACGCACGTAACCAATTTCAGGAGCGTCTTGCCGTCTTGAAATTGCACGTTCTTCCATTTTAAGAAGTTTCTCTTTATCTGAATGGAGATTAATGGCCCCTACCTGCTTATAACCAGTATCCGCCTCTCCATCTTCTTCAAGGTCTCTAATCAACGTTTCATAATAGGCGGCCCCACTTTTCGCAAGAGAATACCATGCTTGATTGCGCCTTTGAGAGAGCCATGGACAAATGATTCCTGCAGCTGCGTCAGTTGCCTGTCCTACGTCTTGCCTGTCCACAACTAAAACGTTCGCACCAGATTTAGCTAAATAATATGCGGTTGATGCCCCTAGAATTCCAGCACCTATGACGATATATTGTTTCATGTATGCACCTTTTTTCAATTATATTTCTACACCCATTTTACACATAACAATGCAGAGACTCAAAATGATGGTGATACATTCATAGCACTCGAAGAAATACTTACGGACAGAATATTGATTTGATAGTAGTAAAGTGGTTCTTACATTCTCATTGAATTTTCTTTCCTTAGTGAACGTCATTTCTTCAATATCAGTTCAGTGGTGATTTATAAAGCGAATGAGGTAATCTAGAAGAGTAGTAAAAGTAGTTTCACATAGTTATTTTCAAATATGAACTAAGAAATCATCCTGCTCGTTTAAACGAAAATATACCTTGGTACTTATTTAACAATTGATCAAGCTCTTGACTACACGCTACGACAAGAGTATGTGTAAAACCTAATTGTTTTGCTTTGTTATACATGTCTTTCTTTTTTAGATTAATTTGTTTGAGTAGTAAATATTGTTTATAAACCGTACTTGTTCGTGACATTTTATAACCTCCCATTGATTTGGTAGCTTCTAGAGATGAAACAATATTTACATTTATAAAGATCCATATCAATAATAAAACTGACTGATATGAATAAAATACTTATTTAAGTACTACCTGTTTAACCAAAAATTTAACCTATTAAACGTACTTTGAAAGATTTTATCAAAAATTTATTTGTTTTTGCCACATATTCAAATAGGAGGATTAAAAATGAATCAGACATGGATGATTTACGGAGCAAATGGATATACCGGGGCACTAATTGCACGCACGGCCGTTGAACGTGGTTTAAAACCGATTTTAGCAGGACGTAACTCAGGAGAAATCCAATCTCTAGCGACTGAACTGAAACTTGAAGGTCGTGTGTTTTCATTGGAAGAACCAACACAGATTGAGTCAGGCCTTACAGGAGTTGACTTGGTGCTTCATTGCGCGGGTCCATTTTCAATCACGAGCGCTCCAATGATCGAAGCTTGTCTGACAGTTGGTGCCCATTATCTTGATATTACTGGAGAAATCGGTGTATTTGAACATGCACATGAGCAGGATAAACGAGCTGTCGAAGCCGGTATCGTTATTTGTTCAGGAGTTGGTTTTGATGTAATACCGACAGATTGTGTGGCGCTTAAGTTAAAGGAATTACTTCCAAATGCCACACATCTTTCTCTTGGGTTTGAATCCGATTCAGGCATTTCACCAGGTACATTTAAAACAATGATACAAGGTCTTTCATCCGCTAGTTCAGAGCGTCAGGACGGTGTAATTACCGAATTCCCTCTTGGCAAAAAGCATCGTACCATCAACTTTGGCAAAGGACCTAAAACAGCAATGGCCATTCCATGGGGAGATGTCTCGACCGCGTTTTATACGACCGGAATTCCAAATATTAGCACATGGATTCCGATGCCTACTTATAAAATAATCGGGGCTCGTTCTCTGAAATGGATGCGCCCAATTTTTTCTAATTCATTTGTACAAGCAACTTTACGAAAATGGGTGGATCGCTCAATTAGTGGACCTGATGAAGAGGTTCGACAAAATTCTCGAGCTTATATTTGGGGTGAGGCAAGAAATGCGACTGGCGAATCGCGGACGGTGCGTATTGAAACGGCGAATGTATATAGTTTGACTGTTTTTGGTGCCCTCGCTGTTGTAAATCGTGTACTTAATACGGACATACCAGGAGGTAGTTATACGCCAGCTAGTTTGTTTGGTGCTAATTTGATTGAAGAATTACCTGGATCAGGGACGTTTCAGATAAAACAGGAGAAAGGGATGGAATTTCACTAATGTCATTTTTTTATTAATATCTATTAAACTAAAAATAAGACTGATACACGCTAATTTCCGTTCCGAGCGGACGCGT
>NZ_AMGD01000016.1:0-52575 GCF_000297555.1 Paenisporosarcina sp. TG-14 | reverse complement strand
TAAGTTGTATTTTCTTTTATGATCAATTCGAAAACATTTACTTGATTGAAGCGGAAGGCGGCGAAAAAAGCATGTGCTCCTGCGGTTACTCGTCGCAAAGATATTGGACGAATGACAGTTCGTCCAATATCTTTCCTACGGGATTAGCGGGACAGGTGAGACCCCGCAGTGGAGCGCAAATCAGCGGTATCATACTAGAACCCACTCCTTAAAATACCCGGAATACTGTATTCATGGCTCACTAAATTTATATACTTTCTTATTTTGGTTCAAATTCACACTTTCACTGAGAGAAAACTTGTATTTTTTAAAAAAAGATATCACGACTTCACATGAATCGTATTAAAGAGAGTTACATCAAAGAAATTCCGTTTTAGCATGTTAGTCTCCATATATTAAAAAAACACCATGAATATTGGGCTCTTGGCACATACTTTATTATGTTTTAAAAAGAAGAACGAATGAATTGTGCAAGATCACCAACGGGCTTAAACCCTTCACTTTAATCACATCTGAGAGATTGTCACAAAAAGGCGTTCACTTCTCCTTCATAGAGAAAATGAACGCCTTTGATATATACCTTTTTATTAAAATTCTATCCCCTGCCATATCTTTATGTCTCTTTTTGCCCAAATGTAATTTTTTGAACTTGTAGTAAATCAATCAGTAAATCTACTACAATTTTTTGATGGAGTGAATGAAAAGAAGGTACCTTTGGTATGAAATTCTCATTTCCATGATGAACGGCGTTATATTCAATATGTTGATTGATATAACCTTCTATAAATAGCTTTCCACTTAATGCTTCACGTGACCCATCAGCTGTCGCATTAGAAAAACCAGCAGGTACAAACTTACAATTGGTCAATATCACTTCTTTAGTAATCTCTTTTACCATATTAATTTTTTCTTCGAATCGTACATCTTTCTCTAAACAGATTTCAATGCTATATTCTCCTACTACAACTGGAACTCTTATATTTAATGACTCGTGATAAGGACATATATGATTATGTGACTCTCTTTTTTTCACAGAATGTGGATCATGTAGCGGGACCACAACAGATTTATTATTATCTTTCTCTTTCGCTTGATAAACAGGATCAGTTAATAAGATGATTTCATGCGATTTAAAACCAACCAAATGACAATATGGCTGTTCATGATAATACGTAATCGTATCCAACATTTTTGAATGGTCAATAAATTTAAATGTATTTTGAGTCGTACTACCAAAGATTGCTGGATGAAGGAAATTATCAATATCTACAAAAGTGGATATTGGAATTTTAATAGCCCTTGAGCGTACTCCTGATGATTTATGAAACTGATGACCATTACTGCTTTCACAGGCATCATCATATTTATCCCTTTTCGAAACATGTTCTATTTTGAGAGAATGCTTATGCGAAAGAATTGCACAGTTAGGAGGATGAAGGAGATTGTAAATTTTAGCGAAAGCGTAAAATGGGATTTTTATTGTCGTTATGTGTACTCTTTCATGTTTACACGGCTCATTAGTGTGTTTGGTGTCATCATATTTATTAACTAATTTGTCTTCTTTTATTACAGGATAATGCTTAGAATCAGCAGCAGAAATCGTATTGTCTATGATACATGGATGAAGATAATTATGAATCTTTGCAAAAGTGGCGTATGGAATCTTTATTGTTTTTGAGTGGACTCCTGCATGTTTACAAAACTCATTAGCTTGACTCGTGCCAAGATTTACTTTGATACAATCAACTAAATTATCTTTTGGAGCGTTCCTAGCAAAAATCGCACAGCTAGTTGGATGAAGAAGATTATAAATCTTGGCAAAAGCATAAAACGGAATTTTTATTGTTGCTGACCTGACTCCTAAATGTTTATGAATTTTATTAGTGAGTTTGGTATCACAGTCATCATCGCCATGATGATGATGATATTTATAAACTAAATTATCATCTTTTTTTTCAGGATAATGCTTGGAATCAGCAGCAGAAATCGTATCGTCTATGATACACGGATGAAGATAACTATGAATCTTTGAAAAAGTGGAATATGGAATCTTTATTGTTTTTGAGTGCACTCCTGCATGTTTACAAAACTCATTAGCTTGACTCGTGCCAAGATTTACTTTGATACGATCAACTAAATTATCTTTTGGAGCGTTCCTAGCAAAAATCGCACAGCTAGGTGGATGAAGAAGATTATAAATCTTGGCAAAAGCATAAAATGGAATTTTTATTGTTGCTGATCTTACTCCTAAATGTTGATGAATCTCATTAGTGTGATTAGTGTCAAAGTCATCATCGCATTCATGATGATGATATTTATTAACTAAATTATCATCTTTCATTTCAGGGTAATGCTTAGGCTCAGTAACAGAAATCGTATTGTCTATGATACACGGATGAAGATAACTATGAATCTTTGAAAAAGTGGAATATGGAATCTTTATTGTCGTTGAATGTATTCCTGCATGTTTAAGCTCAATAGGAGAGTCAATTTTACAGACATCATCTGGTGTAGGGGCTTCGTAAGCTCTGTAAGGTTCTTGTAATAACTTCTTTCTACGTCGATTGCACTTTTTGCGTAATTTTAATCTTTTCTTCCTTTTGTTAATTTCAACTAAATCATCACTTACTTCTACTGTATCGATATATTTTATTTCAGTATTTGATTTGCGAATATCACTACTGTTTTTTATCTTTCTGTAACAAGTACGTTTTTCATTTAATTTCGACCTTTTCTTTCTTCTATAAGTTTCAACTAAACCACCCATTTTTTCTGTTTCCACAGAGCCTTGCTTAGTATCTGATTCGCAAATACCGTCACTATCTTCTGTATTAGTTTCATTTATATGTTGAAAATCGGGAGTAGCATTTAACGTAAATAGGGCCTTTTGTTTATTAATAATTATCGCCATTTCTTCATAGTTAATCCAAGGGTATGACATTGTATTGTCTCCGTATTTTTTTTGATTAAAATGGGATTTCTGCATATTTCTCTTGTTGTCCCATGGAAATTTCATTGCATCCTCCTTAACGACAAAAGTTGTTCCTTTATTAATTAATGGTTTTTCTCAGCTTTTGTTACTCATGTATGTAAACTAAATGAAAATAAGCAATGACTAATTAAAGAAACCCCTATCCATTTAGTAGATAGGGGGTTGTAAAGAACAATAATTATATTTACTGTTTGGAAATTTACGTTAGCTCATTTTCAATTTGTTGTATTAAATTTCTCTTGACGATTTGAAATTCATAGCACTTCTTATTGAAAATTGCTTAACGTTCTATCCCAATTTATTGACGATTAAATCATCCGCCATTTCCAATTGAAGCAACTCGTACTTGTCGTAATTGTAATACTTTCACAGTAAGATCACATACAATTTTTTCGCGTAGCGTTGTAAACGTTTCATCCGTCCCTACAGGACATGGAGAAAAATCAAGTTCAAAGAAATTTGCATTAACTAACTCACAATATGGTTGCTCATTATAGTAAACACTATTTTCAAAGAAATATTTATCTAGGCGCGGAATTTCACTGTTTTTCGGATTAATAAAGCGAGATCTGCTATCTGAAGATCTACCTATTACAGGTAAAGTGTCAAAATCACCATTTCTGAGGTCTGCATAACCAGAAAATTCAGTATTAATAATTCGATCACGAATTAGTCCATTACACATTCCTGTAGCATATTCGATATTTTTACGAATAAATCCTGCTACAAATAATTTGGCTCTTGTTACTTCAAATACGCCAGGGCATACTTCATCACCAAATTCTACAGGTACTAGCTTACATTGAGTTAGATATACATCTTTATGCACTCTTTTAATCTCACTTGCTGCTGGCTCAAGCACAATATTCGTTTCTACAACGACTTGAATTACGGTCTCTGCTAATACAGCTGGCACTTTAATAATCGGATTATTTTGTACTAAACAAGGCTCTGCTGGTTCATCAGCAAAGGGTGTTAGTGTTGTACCCTCTACCTGACATGGAATAACAATTGGACAATCATCATTATGTTGTTGACTCATTTAAAATCACCTCCTTTCAAAGTTTATTTCATTACTCTATTAACATATGTTTGAAAAGTAGTGAGTGTATGAGCAAATATAATAGATATATCATTTTTATTTTTGATACTAAAAATTATCTAGCATGCTGCCCTCGTAAACTATACAAATTTAGGAAATCACACATTTTTTCTTAATCTTCAGATATTTTAAGAGAATAGATTTTCGCCAAATGA
This sequence comes from Paenisporosarcina sp. TG-14, assembly GCF_000297555.1. Classification (NCBI taxonomy): domain Bacteria; kingdom Bacillati; phylum Bacillota; class Bacilli; order Caryophanales; family Caryophanaceae; genus Paenisporosarcina; species Paenisporosarcina sp. TG-14. The sequence goes on along the minus strand of NZ_AMGD01000016.1, from coordinate 48,326 downwards.
TGCAGAGACTTTTTTTACCTGTTTCCTTTTTTCTTACTTATCGAATTATTTTTCAACTCAATCAGAACTACCAGGTGCAAAAGAGACAGAAACACTGGCGAACTTAGGTATACAGACAATTAAAAATGAAATAGCTTGACTAATCGCAAGAAAAATCACTGAACAATTTGATTGAAATTACTTTAAGTACAAAATGTCCAAAATTAACCTATTTAAAAAGAAAACTCTCTATCCATCAAAATGGATAGAGAGTTTTGTAAAGAAACAATTATCGGATTTACAGCTCGTAAATTTGCAGTTAAGGAATTTTAGTTTCTCATGACGAGTTGAAACCCAGCTCATCTTTTTGAAAATTTCTTAAACACATTTTTTCGATTTGTGACGGTACTCCTTAGGAAGGTCCTATTGAAGCAACTCGTACTTGTCGTAATTGTAATACTTTCACAGTAAGGTCACATACAATTTTTTCGCGTAGCGTTGTAAACGTTTCATCCGTTCCTACAGGACATGGAGAAAAATCAAGTTCAAAGAAATTTGCATTGACTAACTCACAATATGGTTGCTCATTATAGTAAACATTATTTTCAAAGAAGTATTTATCTAGACGTGGAATTTCACTGTTTTTCGGATTAATAAAGCGAGATCTGCTATCTGAAGATCTACCTAATACAGGGAAAGTGTCAAAATCATTATCTCTTAGATCCGCATAACCAGAAAACTCTGTATTAATAATGCGATCACGAATTTCTCCATTACACAATCCTGTAGCATATTCTATATTTTTACGAATAAATCCTGCTACAAATAATTTGGCTCTTGTTACTTCAAATACGCCTGGGCATACTTCATCACCAAATTCTACAGGTACAAGCTTACATTGCGTTAAATAGATATCTTTATGCACTCTTTTAATCTCACTTGCTGCTGGCTCAAGCACAATATTTGTTTCTACAACGACTTGAATTACGGTCTCTGCTAATACAGCTGGCACTTTAATAATCGGATTATTTTGTACTAAACAAGGCTCTGCTGGCTCATCTGCAAAGGGTGTTAGTGTCGTACCCTCTACCTGACATGGAATTTCAATTGGACAGTCATCATTATGTTGTTGACTCATTAAAAATCACCTCCTTTCAAGTTTATTTGAATACTCTATTAATGTATGTTGGAAAAGCAGTTAGTGTATGAGCATATATAATAGGTATATCTTTTTTTTGAGCGGATAGAAAATTATCTAGCATTGTAACCCCTGTAAACTTCATAAGTTCTCTCGTCCTTCAGGTGAATAAGAGAAATAAAAGGATCCAATCACTAAGCTCCAATTGTCTTTGCATGAAAATGAAGATTGTGTTACCAAAACGAAACGTGAAGTATTTCTATTTTTTCAATTTATTCCACGAATCAATTCACATGGGGGCTACTTATGCTATTTTTTAAAAATTTAAAATGAGAATTCCTGTTTAATTATCATTTTTTTGAAGTAAATCTAAAAAAGCCGCATTTTCATAAATGAAAATGCGGCTTCGTGATAGTAAATATATATAAATTAATTTGTCTTAACATTAGTCCAAAATTAAACTTCCATTTCGATCCCCACACCCGCTTCTTTCGCTTTCACATAAACTCCTTTTGCTACAGCGAGATCAAAATAAGCAGCGCCAACGCATTTGAAGAAAGTGATTTCTTCTGGTGCTTGTCGTCCTTCTTTCTTTCCGACAACGAGCTCTCCGAGTTGTGCGTGCACATCATTAAACGACCACTTGCCACTTTCTGCAACATGCATTAACTCACCCGCTTCATGTTTGACACCAGCTAAGTCATCTACAACAATTTTATCGGCACTTAAAACAGTCGTTTCGTCTACTTCTCGCATATGTGGCAAATAAGATCCTACACCATTAATATGGGTGCCTGGTTTCACGTCATTACCATTGAATACTGGATCATTTGAACGTGTAGCACAACAAATAATATCCGCTTGGTTGACCGCTTTTGCTACATCTATTTCTACTTGAAACGGCAAGTCCACACCAAAGGCATGTAATTTATCTCCGAATTCTTTTGCTTTTTGTGGTGTTCGATTCACGAGAATGATTTTCTCTATGGTACGAACCGCTAACACGCCGAGTACTTGTTCAAAGGCCATGGCCCCTGTGCCAATTACCGTCAATACACGACTGTCTTTCTTCGCTAATAAATCAGTCGCAACACCGCTTAGGGCTCCCGTACGCAATCGTGTTAAATATGATGCGTTCATCATCGCTACATGTTCTCCATTTGTAGCATCAGATAGTAACAGTACTCCTTGCGTTGTCGGTTTTCCTTGGGCTGGGTTACCAGGAAAAATCGTCACGACTTTTACCGCAGATACTTCGCTAACTAAATCGGCGCTCGGCATGTATAGGGCTGAAGCACTGTGTTGTGGGAAATCAAGAACGGTACGCTGTGGATTATCAATTTTTCCAGCTTCTTTTGCCTCTAATATCCCTGTGATGTCTGCAATAGCATCAGTCATTTTATATAGTAGTTTAATTTGCTTTTCGTTTACAACGAGCATGTTATTCCTCCTTATTGATATCCGTTAAAGAGCCATGTTAGACATTCTCCGACATTGTACCACTGCATGCAAAACCCGTTTCGACCAAGTAGTTTTATCAGGAGTAGAATTTCCATAATTTATATATTCCAACTTGGAGCGTGATTTTTCCAACTTGGCGTCTCAAAATTCCAACTTAGACTTCAATTTTTCCAACTGAGCAACCGCTCACCCGAAAATCACTTGAAAATCTTACCTAGTATTGATAAAACAGATCAAAAAGCAACTTTTTCTCCATATCTCCAGCGGAAAACCGTAAAAATCACTTAAAATCGATATGTATTTTAGACGTCAACGACTGCTTACAGGTAAACTCTCTTTTGAAGACCTTATTTTACTTGTTGACCACTGCGATGCGGTCTTTCATTGCCCAAACTGCTACAAGTGAAATGACTGCCGTAAAGATGATGTATATCGCTACTGGTATATATGAATTATCAAAAGTTACAAGTAATGCTGTTGCCACAAGTGGAGCTGTCCCACCCGCTAATGCTGCACCGATTTGATATCCCAATGAAATACCTGTATAGCGTATTCTTGCATCAAATATCTCAGAGAACATGGTTCCAAGAACTGCAGTGATTGGTGCCCAGATGACGCCTAATGCAATGACAGTAGCTATGATTAGCAAGGCTACTGAACCTTGATGTATCATCCAGAAGTATGGGAATGCAAAAAGTGCCATACCCACTGTGCCTGCAACATATATCTTTTTACGTCCTACTTTATCTGATAAGTTCCCCATGATAGGAATTAAGATTGTTGTTACTACTGTTGCAATCATTACTGCTGCTAAAGTAGACGATCGTGTGAATCCTAAATTCGTTGTTGCGTATGACACGACAAATGTACTGAAAATATAGAATGGTGCTGTTTCGACAACTTTTGCTCCAATAGCAATTAACACTTCACGCCAATGGTATTTAAGTGTCTCCGCAATTGGTAGCTTTGGAATTTCACCAGATGCTTGCACTTTTTTAAATTCAGGTGTTTCGTCAATCCCGTGACGAATCCACAATCCAAAGATCACTAATAAAGCACTTAAAATAAATGGCACGCGCCAGCCCCATGTCATGAATGACTCTTCAGGAAGCATTGTCATTATCCATAATGCAATTGTACCCATTAACATTCCGATGGTTATACCCATTTGTGGAATACTGCCATACAATCCACGTTTTTCAGGTGGTGCATATTCGACAGCTAGAAGAAGTGCTCCTCCCCACTCGCCGCCAATCCCTAATCCTTGAACTAAGCGAAGAGTGATGAGCAAAATTGGTGCCCATATCCCAATCGCTTGGTAGGTAGGCAATAAGCCCATCCCAAAAGTGGCAATCCCCATTATGCTTAACGTGATAACGAGAGTTTTCTTTCGTCCAATACGGTCACCTATGTGACTAAATATTACTCCTCCAAATGGTCGGATGAAAAAAGCTAAAGCGAATGATGCATATGCTAATAAAAGTCCGACATTCGGGTCCTCTGTGACGAAAAATATTTGGTTGAAAACTAATGCAGCAACTGTTCCATATAAGAAGTAATCAAACCACTCAATTGAGCTCCCTACTAAACTCGCAATTAAGACACGACGTGTTTGTTTTTTATTCATTATAAATCCCCCTTATGTAAAATCAATAATTGAAGTGTCACTTTAATTCTGTTTGAGTTCATTTTAGACAGTTACAAATATTCTGTCAACACTTTATCTAAAATTTAAACGTTTGATGTCCGTATTTTGAATGTTGTATAATAAAGGAAGATGTCACAATGAAGCGAGGAATTCACATGTCGCAAGTGTTAATGGGTGTTACATTAAAAAATCTTCGTAAAGAGCGGAATTTAACATTAAAAGCTTTGGCACAGCAAACTGGCGTGTCTATCAGTTTTTTATCACAGGTTGAGCGTGGAAAATCGAGCGTAACTTTGGAATCGTTAAAAAAAATAGCAGATGCACTAAGCGTGAATCCGAGTGTTTTTTTTGCTGCAGATGGTATACAAGATGCTTTGACGATTCGCCGAGAACCTTTTTATTTCAAAGATTTATCCAATGGTGTTAAAGATGCCAGCTTTTCACCAATTTTGGTGACGCTTCAACCAGGTGAGAATGAAGGAAATGCGTTCTCTCATAGTGGACACGAGTTTTTATTTGTAGTTAAAGGCTTATTAACAGTTGAAATTGACGGCGAGCAGTTGCAACTTCTTGAGCAGGAATCCATTTTATTCAATGCACGTAAAACACATTATTGGTTCAACCATACCGAACATATTGTTCAATTTTTAGTGGTTTCCTCTAATAACTAGATACGCATATGACTAAACCTCCTCGAGAAGAATTAGAGGTGGTTTTTTAGTTTAGAGAGTATTTGGAAAAAGAGGGTAAAGTAAATGAAAGTTTAACATTAAATAGTTTTTGTCCTCAAAATTTAAAATTTGGCCTTATTGGTTGGTATACTTAAAAAGGAATAATCAAGGAGGATTTGCAAGTGAGTTTTAGTTTTCGTAAAAAGTTAGCATTATTACTTATTGGAAGTGTCCTTATCTTTTCAGGGTGTGGCACAACACTCACAACTGAGGACGATGAAAAGTACGCTCCAGTTGATAAAGAATCGACGTTACAAAATGAAGAATCGACGAAAGATGACAAATCTTTATCGGGAAAATCCACATCATCTACTACTGCTCCAAAAGCAGGCACGACGGATCAAATCCCAGTGACTCTTGTTTCAACCACTGATGGCGATACGATTCGCGTGATGTATAAAGGTGAAAATGAACCAGTTCGCTATTTATTAATTGATACACCCGAAACGAATCATCCTCGTCTTGGGAAACAGCCTTTCGGTGAGGAAGCAAAAGAACTTAATCGACAACTTGTCACGAGTGGAGACTTAACTCTTGAATTTGACGTTGGTGAAAAACGCGATAAATACGGAAGGCTATTAGCTTACGTCTATGTTGATGGTAAAAGTGTTCAAGAAACTTTAATAAGTAACGGATTGGCGAGAGTAGCCTATATATATCCACCTAACACACGTCATTTAACACCTTACGAAGAAACACAGCAAGTCGCTAAGTCAAAGAAATTAGGTATATGGGCAGTTGAAGATTATGCTACAGATTCTGGATTTAATAGTGGAAGTTCAACAAATACTGACACTGGTTCGGGTGGTTCATCTAACCCTAGTGTTCCAGCTGCCACGACAAAAACGACGGAATGGTTTGATAACTGTACCCATCTGCGCACTAAGTATCCAAATGGCGTAGCGAGTGACCATCCTGCCTACCAGGCCAAAATGGATCGCGATAAAGACAACTTTGCTTGTGAACGTTAGAAGTAAGAAAAGCAGAAAGCGCCTTCTAGCTCATCACCGGCGCTGGAAGAACCGATTCGGAAACTTGTTTCCGCATGAGGGTCTGAAGCTTAGGTGTGAGCTGGCGCTTGGAGCTAGACATAACAACTCCACGTACGAAGGTATTGCTCGAAAAATCTTATACTTTCTTATCTAGACAAATGCCCTCCTCGAAAAGAATTCGAGGAGGGCATTTATGTTTAATATATTTACACTAAACCGGGAAAGTGAACATTCAATAGAAACTCATCAAAAAACCGACTAACCCCCCTCATATTCGCGAGGAAATTTTGTCGGTTTTTGTTTAAATTGACAATATAAAAAACCCATTTTTTCATAACTAAATCCCCTTTTTAGACAAGGAAGTTAGTTTTGAAAAAAGGGTCGATTTATACTAAATTATTTTTGCAGTATTCGAGAATTTCTGCCTCTTCGTCATCTTCAAGAGCAAAATCAAGAACATCTTTTGCTACTTTGTCTGTGAAATGGTATTGCACAACGCGCTCACTATTTTCATCGGAAGCAAAAATAACACGAAGCTCTAATCCACCTTCTGTGAATAGTTCGTCGTCTTCTTCAACCTCGACATCTAGTAAAAATTCATAACGTTCTCCAATAATAATTCCTGTTGGATCGTTCATTTTGCGAACCAAGTGACTTGTAATTTTCATAAGTAATTCTCCTTTAAGTCTTATTAACAGCCATGATGTTGACTTCCTATTTTACAATTGTATCGGTAGAGAGGGCATAAAGACAACTAAACTGTAAAATTTATTTATCTTCCCACACATTGAAGACCATGCCGAACGGATCTCGTACATAACAATCCCTTCCTTTACCTTCCCAGCGAACAATTTCACAACCATTTTCAACTAAGTGTTTCTTTGCTATATCCAAATTATTTACGACTACTTACATGACTGGACCTAGGTTTTCATTACCTGGAATTTTAAAAATAGAATTACTATGCGTTCGAAACTCCACTTCATCCGCGTCGCTTTGAGCAGGTTCTTTCAAACCTAAAATACTTTCGTAAAAGTGTTTGGCCTTTTCTACATCTTTTACTTGAAATCCAATATTCTTGGACATTCTGTATTTCATCTTATCATCTCCACCTATTAGATGCCACTCACCAATGGATTAGCAGTGCATTTTTACTTTCAGAAAAGTGTCTGGAGATTTCCTTATTATTTGCATCCGATGAGTTGTTGAATCACTTGATTTGTTAGGTTAGGAACAATATTGAGTGAGAAGCTGCGTTCCATCCGTTCGTATTGCTTGTGAGCGTCGTATCCGTAAGGCCCAATATTGATAACTGGAACATTAATGTCGCGAATAGCTTCATAGTCAACATAGATTTTAGTTTTCCAACCCGGATTATTCGTTGCAACGACTGATATTCCTGCAACGTCATCACTTAATGAAATAAAACTCATGTCTGATATATATGGGAAAAAGTTTTTGGTAACGATTGGATGTGGGTAGTTCGGTTGAACGGTATCCACTGCTACTTTTATTGCATCGAGCAAGTTTTTTTCATTATAATTTTTACCTGTCACTTCAGTTCGTGGTGAATAGAGTGATGGATAGAACATGATAATAGCTGGATTTTTATCAGGCATCCATTTCCAAGCTTCTTCAACAACACGAGCCGAGAACATACGCGTATCTACGTCTGTTTGCAGCAGTAATTGTTCTTTGAAAGCATCCATGTGAATGATGTAGTCTTCCCCATGCTCACTTTGTAAGGATACATGCATTTCCTCATATGTCATCACACGTGGTTGCCATGTTATGACATTCATTGGTTCCCCACTAGCTTTAGTATACTCTGCATAATTATGCTTAAACTCCGTTAATGCAGTGGTAAATGCTGTCTCAGCTTCGACTATCAAACGGTCTTGCACCTCTTTAGGTGACCACGAATGAATAAAGAAATTAAAATATACATAGGCAGAGAGTGCCGTTTGTACCGTGTAGGCTGGCTTCAAGTCCATTTGTCTTAATGAAACCGGCGGTACTGTCGTTTCCCCAAAAGCTTCATTACAAAGCGCTGGATTATAACTGATTTGTCGTGTTAAATGCGCGGCAATAAAATTGGGATCAATTCCTTCAAAACAAGAGCCTACATGCGTTTCGGAACCCGTTATGAAGAAAGAAGGCAATAACTTTCCAACCGTTCCTGTATAAATATAGCGCTTTGGATCACCTATATAACGAGGTGACACAAAATCCGCGTTAATCGCTGCTACATAGTTAAATCCATGCATTTCTCTAAGTCGCTTTAATTCAGTCAATGCAGAAATCATTCCGTGCGAACCAACTTCTTCATCGCACTCAAATACCACCATCAAATTACCTTCTAACTCATCTGGATGTTCCGAATAATACTTCAACAAATAAAGATGACTCGCAACACCTGACTTCATATCAAGCACACCTCGTCCAAACTCAAACTCTCCTGATTCAAGATGAACCTTTACCGCTTCAGGCAAGTCCTCTTGGCGTAGAGCTAGTGCTAGAGCATCGGGATCCAGTGCGAGTTCTTTTAAAGTAAAATCGTCGATGCCTACTGTATCAATATGTCCGATTAATAGTACAGTTTTATTCGAAGGATTTTTAGTACCTTTTACAAATGCAATCACATTGTATCGTTCTTGTTCATCGTTTTCAGTTTGCTGATAAATCACGTGATCGAGTTGTTGCTGAAAATACGGATAGGATGAGATTAACGTGAAAAGCGACTGTGACAGCACCTTCTCCCCGCCCTCATTGACAATACTTTCTATTCTCACCAACTGCTTCGTCAGCGCCCATACTTCATCCTTGCAATCAAACATCGCTCGACACTCCTTTATGTGAATATTTAGATACTCGTAATATATCATACATGGTCGACATGTTGAGCACGGTTTGATTACAATATAGAGAGTTAGGAAGTGAACGACTATGCAACCATTTACAGCAGAAGTTGTACGCGTTTTAAAAGAAATACCTGAAGGATACGTCGTCTCTTATGGACAAGTCGCTCGCATGGCGGGTAGTCCACGTGCAGCAAGACAAGTTGTGCGTATTTTACATACAATGAGCGAAAAATACGACTTACCTTGGCATCGAGTAGTAAACGTCCGTGGGGAAATTGCCGTACCCAATGAAGAATCGAAGGACCTGCAACGTATGTTGCTTCTAGGTGAAGGTGTTGCCTTTTTAAGTGATGGACGGGTTGATTTGAGTGTTTTTCACAAGGAGTAAATAGCTTTGGTTGTTTGCTGCTACAAGTTTAAAATTTTTCTTACAAATAGCCTCCTCAAGTTCTTTTTGAGGAGGTCAAATTAGTCTATATGCATCTCAGTTAAACGGATATCGATATCGCATTGAAACAGTTTTTGAAGCTTGCTTAATTCACTATTTTTCATCCATTTTATCTTCAGGTCGCCATCCATTTTGCAAGTCCCTTATCGATAGTCCAAATGTATATTCTAGATGTGGGTAGTCTTTGAAGCCAGGCCACTCTGCTCCAGATAAGAATCCAAGATCCTTTGCAATACGCACGACTTCGAACCAATCGGCTTCGCCGTTACCATTGAGATCTCGTTGTATATCATAACTGATGGTACCATCACTATTTAGTAAAACGAAATCGATAGCTAGACCATAATTATGATAGCTCTGTCCACCGCGTGCATAGGTCACAATACTACCTTCAATTGAGCGTCCTTTGTCGTACAATACATCTTGGGATTCTATAGATCGAAAACTATCACTAATTATAATAGGAATGCCGATTTGTTCTGCTCTCTCCAGTAATTGATTGCTCTTTTCTCCAACAATTGGATGTAATCCTTCTGGTAAAGGTCGTTCCTGTCGTTCTTCTTTAGATTCTAGCTCATTGTGCACCCAAACAAAGATGAGTCCGCCAATAACGAGCCAAAATGCAATATTTAATCCAATCCAAAATCGTTTCAAGCGAACTCCTCCTTTCTACACACTACTCTCCATCTTACGAAATTTAATACCTACTTTCAATGGTTTATACTAGTAAAACTGCATAGCCACAATTCCCCCTCAAATTGTGGCTATCATTTGGGCTGAAACTCTATCAGGCTCGTTAAAGAAAACACCAAACCCGACTAATAAATTGCTAGACCGAGCTAGTGAAAAGAGTGCCAAACCATCTAGATAGGATACACGTAACAGTGTGGCAAAAACCTTCTTCGCATTTTTGGAGAATTACCTCCCTGGAACCCCTAGTCGTACACTTTAAAAAAGCCGCTCCTCAGAAGAGGAACGACTCACCAAAATTAAGCTGTGACATCTCGTTTTGTAAATGACCAGAAACTAACACCTATAAATATCACCATATAAACGGTCAATACCATAAGGGATAAAGGCCAAGTCATCCCCGGAACAAACATTTGACCATTAATATAACCTGTTAAGTCAGTATGTGTAAATAAGATGTATTTCGCAATTTCATACTTACTTAAGATTAACACGATATTTGGTCCTGCAAATAATAGGAATATCGATAATCCAATTGCTAGAGAACTTGAACGGAAGACGCTCCCAATCATGAATGCAAATGTTGTATACACAATCACACCTACGAATTGTAAGACATACAACACGAATACACGTCCCCAATAAGACACTTCTTCAACTGATCCGTTACGATACTCTAAAATTGCACCACCACCTGAATCATAGAACAAGTAACTCGCAATCATAGTTGAGACGAATGCAATAATCGTTAACACAAACGCAAATATCAAAGTTGTTAAGTATTTAGAGGTTAAGATTTTCCACCTTTTCACCGGTCGACTTAATAACATTTTGATGGTACCTTGCGAAAACTCAGACGCAACAATACTTGCAGCTACAATTACAGAAAACAAGATTACTAATGACAACATGACATGTGAATCGAGCACAGATTGCTCTCGACCATTAGGATCCATAGGTTCCACGTTTTTATCTAAACGATATTCAGAAATAGCTAGGTCTTTTTCTAATTGTTTTTTATACGCATCATCTATGTTTGGATCGGCAAGTTGGGCTGTTAAAAACGCTTGATTTTCAGCTTGATTTTCTTCCCATGAAGGCTGATTTTGAGGTTGTTCGTTAGTGGATTGAACCCACTTCATAATTCCCCCAACCCCGATTAAGATAGCTACTAGCATTACCACAATTACCCAAGTGGCTTTCTTTTGCCATAATTTCATCCATTCATTTCTTATGAGATTCAGCAATTTGGCCACCTCCGGTCATTTCTAAGAATTGGTCTTCAAGTGTTTTACGGAATGGTTGCACTGCGAATACTTGAAGATTTGCATCTATCAATGCTTTAACGATAGATGGAATTTGTTCTTGTTCTACTTTGGCAATAAAACCTGTTCCGCTAACTTCAAGTTCTAAACCGTGAGCTATTAACAGCTCCTGTGTTTGTTCAACTGGATGAGCTTCAATATAATAATGAGCTTGTTCTTTTTGGTTCATTTCTCGAATGTCGATGAGTTGACCGTTTTGAATCACGGCAATTCGATCACACATAAGTTCAATTTCAGAGAGCATATGACTTGATACAAATACCGATACTCCATCCTCTACTGCGATTTTTCGCAAATATGTACGGAACTCACGAATTCCTGCAGGGTCCAAGCCATTTGTAGGTTCATCTAATATTAAGAACTTCGGACGGTGTAGTAGTGCTTGTGCTAAGCCAAGACGCTGGCGCATGCCTAATGAATAAGAAGACACTTTTTCATGAATACGATTTTGCATGCCCACTTGTTCAACTACTTCGGTGATACGTTGTTTTGAAATCGATTTGTCCATTCGGGCAAAGTGCAGTAAGTTTTTCCATCCCGACATATATTTGTACATTTCAGGGTTTTCTACAATTACACCGACTTTGCTCATTGCTTCTTCAAAATTATCATGTAGTACTTGACCTTCTACTATCACTTCTCCGTTTGAAGGTTCCATTAGTCCCACCATCATTCGAATCGTTGTGGTTTTACCTGATCCATTGGGTCCTAAGAATCCGGTGATTTGACCAGGATATAATTTAATGTTCAAGTTATCGATAATCTTCTTTTTTCCGATTGTTTTTGATAATTGTTTTAACTCAACGATTGGTTGTTGTTCCATATTCTTCACCTTCCTTAAATAGCGACATCATCCATGATATTGTATCTTTACCATATAGATCACGGATGTTTTCCGTTTCTTCATAAGCAATCACTTGCCCACCTTTTAGTATGACGATTTCGTCAAGCAAAGGTTCAACTTCCCGTATCTCATGTGTGGATAGGACAATTGTCTGGGTCTCTGTGTCTGTAAATTTAATCAAACCTTTCATAATATCTTGGCGAACCATCGGATCGAATCCAGAAAACGGCTCATCCAATAAATAGTAAGGTGTGTTTCTACCAAGTGTAATTGCCACTTTCGCTCGTCCACGACTACCTTTTGATAGATTTTTTAACTTGTCATCCAAGGAAATATTTAGAAAACTTGCAATATGACTAGCTTTGTCAAGACTAAAATCATCAAACTGTGATTCGTAAAAACGAAATAATTGGGCAACTGTAAAGTTTGGGTAGAACGTATCTGCATCCGGCAAATATGAAATTTGAGTAGCAGACCTTCTTGAAATAGGTAAACCATCAAGTGTAATCGAGCCGTTTGTCGGTTTAAGTAAACCTGCCATTAGTTTTAATAATGTTGATTTTCCACCACCATTTTCACCTGCAAGACCAATTATCTTTCCTTTTTTTATCAATAAGTTTATATCAGCCAGCGCTTTTTTATTCCCAAATTTTCTTGACACATTTTGCAGTTCAATCATGCTACTCACCTCCTTTGCGAATTTGCAACGATTCAATCATTTCTTGTTTTGTGAACCCAAGACCTTCCGCATTATGAATAAATGAAGCAATCATAGTCTCTTTCATGTGTTTACGTAATTCTTTCAACCTAATTTCATCTTTAGTGACAAACGTCCCCTGCCCGCGCTTCGTCTCGGTAATGCCAACCTGCTCCAACTCTCTGTAAACCCGTTGCATTGTATTGGCATTGACACCAGCTTCAACTGCATATTCACGGACAGAAGGTAGTTTATCTCCAGGTTTGACGACTCCTTTAATGATGTCACCAGAAATACGCTCCATTAACTGCTGATAAATTGGTTTGTCTGGGAGAAAGTCAATGCTCATACATCACACTCTCACTTTCTTGTCGAGCCAAGTAGTGGCGCTAACAAATAAAAGGACTGTGATACATGTAATAAAAAGGAGTATACCAATTAAAAACGGCTCTGTAGAAAAATCAAGATTCACATTAAGAGTTTCGTGCAATAACGATTGTGGAATAAAATCATTTACTGGTAAAGTTCCAATTGCAAAAGTTTTTGTGAAAAAGGCACTAGAGAGTATTTTGTTCCACCAGTAATTTATTAAAACAAACAAAACGAGTGTAACCGGTATCGCATAATACTGTATCCTCATTCGTAAAGTTTGATAAATTACCCAAAAGAAAAACCCAACAACACATAAGTAAATGGACGTGATAAAAGTTATACTAATAACCAAAAACAAGAATTTCCCCATGTCTATAAGTTCTGAAGATTGATTTGATATGGATATGAAAAACTGTCCAAATGTAACGACACTAATAAATAATAGCGAAACTGATGTAACGAAAACAGTAAAAATAATTTTTGTACCCACTAATTTCTGCATGGTTGCCGATGTGTGAATCCAAATATCTTGTCTTATCATGTCTTTTTCTAAAGAAATTATTAACAAAATAAGTGCAACTAGACTGTGAAAAAATAGTAATATTCCTCCAACCATGAAGCGAATGGTTCCTAAATCTTCTTCTATTCCAAATAATCGTTTAAACCCTGAAGGAACAATAAATAAAATTAATGCATCCAACACAAGAAGTGAATAGAGCAAGTTCTTCATATTGATCCATTCTTTCATCAATAAACCACTCCATTGTTTCAAGCATTCCCCTCCTCTGTATTAGTGTTCTATCTAGATGGTACACCATGAATTATTTTATGTAAAGGGGATTTGAATGGAAAAGATTTTAGATTAAACTAAATTAAAAGGTTGGTGAATATATTATTTTGTCGAAATTTCCCGGGAAATATAGTTTACACATGGAGTATCCAATAGGAGCTGTTCGCTATTCTAATGACATTGATGAAGTATTCAAATCGGCAAGTGTAATAAAACTCCCCATCTTTCTGTATGGCTTCCATCATGCAAAAGATTTAGATGAACTCGTGGAGGTTTTACCTGAAGACATTGTCGATGGGTCAGGGGTTTTGCAAACACTTGTCACACAATCAAGATGGTTGTCAGTTCGTGATTTGCATGCATTAATGGTGGTTGTATCTGATAATACAGCGACTAATTTACTGATAAAACGCTATGGAATTAAACGTTTAAACCGTTATTTCCAGCATGTTGGTATGACAAAATCGATCTTGGGGCGGGAAATGAGAGATCAAATTGCGATTTCAGAAGGTCGAGATAATTTTGTGTGCGGCCGCGACATGGTGGCCTGCTTACGAAAAATAGCGAGTTCCGCCGCTTTTAATGACATGTTACACATCCTTGAAAAACAGCAATTTAAGGACAAAGTTCCAGCTGGTGCTAAAAATGAAGAAATTGTTTTCTTTAATAAATCTGGGGAGTTAAAAGGTATTGAACACGATGTAGGATTCTTTGTTTATAAAGGCCAAATTGGATTATATTGCGGGTTAACTGAAGGAAGTAATTATTTAGGGAAGGCGTTATTACAAGAATTCGGACATAAATTTGATGAATTATAAGAAAAACCGGGCAAAGTGCGCCCGGTCCTTTAAGAAAGGTAACCATATAAACCCGTTTATTCCCGCTACGGTGGACGCTTTTCGCGGGCTTGGCTTCAGTCTCCTCGGGCCAACAGGATGTTGGTCACGAAGTCGTTGCCACACGACGTGGCGTTCTTAGTCTTCGTTCCATGTGCTCCTGCGGTTACTCGTCGCAAAGCGTCCGCCTGTTTCTGCATCGCTACTAGCTTCGAAACATGAAAGGGCGTTGAAACGGAAATCAACAATATTAATGAATCAATTTTTTGTCCAAAACACCTGAAACACTGGATTTATGGAACTAAAATTATATACTTTCTTATCTTTTAAAAGAGCGAACCGTTAGAGGTCCGCTCTTTCTTATCATTTAGGTAAAAGTTGATCGTTTATTTCACTGTTCTCATCAGGTTGACCAAACCATGAATTCATTTTGTTATGAGCGCGCTGTTTAGTTGGTTCATCGATATGCGAGATTACTTGATATAGTGCATATGCAATAATACTGGCATCATCCGCCAAGCCGATGACTGGAATAAAATCTGGAATTACGTCAATTGGTAAAATCAAATATCCAAGTGCCCCTAAAATGGTGAGCTTAGCGGATTTTGGAACTGCTGGATTTTGAGCGGTGAAATATAACAGCAAACTCGTATAAACCGTTTTCTCCCCAGCTTTTTTGCTATATTTCAACAGTTTACTCCAAAACTTATCGTCAAAATAGTGAATGCGGGAACTTTCTATTTGTGCTTGCGGGTCCAATTTTTGTAGCCATTCATCTTTATTGTCTTCATGCTTGTTCATTTCATAGCCCCCTTTTTATTAGTATGTCGGTTTGTGCGGTAGTTTTCAATGTCTACCTAGAGGAAGTTATTAATAACTAGTTGTAAGATAAGTAGAGCCGTTACTATTCGTAATATCGGTTTCACATACTTCGGGTTTATTTTCTCAGCAATTCTCACACCTAGTTGAGCCCCAGTTATTGATCCTGCCATTAAAGCAAGAGTCAAAGGCCAGATAATGGCGCCAGATGAAATATAACTAATCGCTGCTCCGAAGCAACTTGAAAAAGTGGCAAGTCTCACTAACCCGACTGATTTTACATACGCAATGTTCAAGTAACTAAACAAATATAGCATTAATGTGCCTTGACCAGGTCCAAATAGACCATCATAAATACCAATCCCAAAAAGTCCTGGTCCACTTAAGCGTGTCAGTTTTAATGGTTCTACACCTGTGAAACTGCCTTTTCCAATAAAAGACGTTACAAAAGCAAACGCTAGAAGACATATAGCCAGTAAATAAAGATTACTTGCGGATAACGTAGAAGAGATAAATCCTCCCGTGAGACCTCCACCTAAACTAATTGGGATTATCCAAAGAGAATCCTTCAAGGATATTTGTTTTCGTTTATACAACGTGAAGAAACTGAAGAAAGAACTTACTGTGTTAGATACTTTATTTGCTCCGATGGCTGAATGAATTGGCAAACCTAGAAGCAGCATTGTCGGCAAACTAATTAAACCTCCACCACCTGCCAGCGTCCCAATTGTCGTCGCAGTGACTCCAATAAAATACAGTAAAAGATAATCCATAGTCGTCACCTGGCTTTCTTGTTATTTCCATTATACTCAGAGTCTCCTACCGAGAACATGACGGTGATATAATGAGATACGATAAGAAAAACTTATGACAAGGGGAATGGATAATTATGTTTGCAGGTTCAAAAATTCGTTTAACAGCGATCAGAAAAGAAGACCTACCTAAATTTCGTCAGTGGAATAGTGTGGAATCCTTTGGGCGTTTTTATAATTCTTCTCCAATTCGCGAAGAATCCGAAAAGAATGCCAACCAATTAATTGATGATCATTCAGATCGCAGCTATCGTTTTGCTATTCGCCCGCTTGAGTCTGAAGATTTTTTAGGCGTGTGTGCGATCGAAGAAATTGTTTGGCCTCATCGTGCTGCATGGATTTCAATTGCTTTGGGTCCTGATTTTCATGGCAAAGGGTTTGGCAAGGATGCCATGAAATTGCTAGTGAGATATGGGTTCAATGAACTCAATTTACATCGCTTGTCTCTAACTGTTTTTAGCTATAATCAAGCAGCTATTAGTCTATATGAGTCCCTTGGATTTAAACATGAAGGTACTTATCGGGAGTTTATACAACGTGACGGCAAACGCTATGACATGCATTTGTACGGATTGCTTGCTTCAGAATATAATAAATAAACCAATAGATCGCCTTCCTTCCAAATAGGTTGAGGTAAGAAGGTTTTTTGATAATCAGCTAATTTTAATCCCGTTAATTTTGGTTTATTCCAGTTCGCAATCGCTTTATTCCCGTTCAACTTGTGGTTATTCCCGTTCGCCTAATTTACCCCATATTAATACCCCCAAAAAACACTGAGTGTAAGGGGCTAATTGGTTTAATTTTCGCTGCGCTGCTGTTTGTGACGTGAAATATTCGTTATGGAGATCCTTACACAATAAAAGAATCTAACCACCTAATAAAAATAGGGTGATTAGATTCTTTATCTTCTTTACGAAGGCATCCTTTTGTTATTCTTTTGAACGTGTAAAACGTTCATATAAATTTCGAATAGCGGACGTAACGCTCAATAAAAATACAAGGATTAATACGATTTGAATGATAACAATCAACCAGTCTGGGAAGTAAAGGACACCTGTCGTTAGCAAGTGATTAAAGCCCATAAAAATTAAAACGAGGCCGACTAATGAAGCTATTAATATACCAAAAATAGCTACTAATTGCAGGAATGATAATTGTTTAATTTGTTTTCGCATGCGGATTAACTGCATCAAGATAACGAAAAAGAACAAGATGAAGGATACGTACGAAGATCCAATATAAATGGAATTCAAAATATAGAAAGCTAAAATAATACTAAGTATTAAACTTTGGTATTTATCGAAAAATGTTAACATAATCATTTCGCTCCTTTTTATGTATTACGCCTAAAGTTTTTAAATAGTTTCGTTTTTGGAAACTAATTTGTACAAATTTCACTTAATTGAAATGAGGATTGACATGCTAACATTATATATTACACGACACGGACAAACCGAATGGAACGTCCAATCACGGATGCAAGGATGGGCAGACTCCCCATTGACTGCAACTGGAGTTTCAGCAGCAATACAATTAGGCAAGCGTCTCCAGGATGTCCCGCTCCACGCCGTATATAGTAGCACAAGTGGCCGTGCAATTGATACTGCTCAACTTATTATAGGGGAACGTCATATTCCTCTCATTCAAAAAGAAGATCTACGCGAAATTAATGTTGGTGAGTGGCAAGGAATGCTTTCTAGTGAAATCGAACTCGATTTCGCGGATCAAGTAAAAACATATTATGAATTACCAAGCCAATTTGAATCGACTTCTGGTGAGAACTTCCACATCTTAAAAGAACGTGTGTTGCGTACAGTTGAAGAAATTTCGACTGCACATCCAGATGGACATGTGTTGATTGTGACTCATGGTGTTGTAAAAAAATGTTTAATTAATCATTTTAGTGGTGAACAGTTAGATTCACTTTGGGAACCACCATTCATTCACGGAACAAGCCTTACAATGATGGAAATCGATAATGAAAGCCAGAAACTCACTATGATAGGCGATATGTCACATGCTGAAGAAGCCAAGAAACCTACCAAAGCGCATTAATAACAAACAAGCCAGTTTTATCAATTTCGACTGGCTTGTTTCCTATTAATGATGTCTTATAACAATAGTTCACTTGGATGTAGATGAGTTTGAGCTATGCCATTCACTTTAGAGGTCATAACGGTCCCTCCTCGGTTCTTGCGTAGCGACTTACCGCGCACAACTCTTTCGCATACTTGGTTCCAGCTAATATAATAATTTCAGTAGATTGACCAGTTGATGGAGAATGAATCATTTGGCCATTACCATAATATATCCCAACGTGCCGAACTTTGTTTGACCCTTCATTAGCAAAGAATAATAAATCTCCAACTTCCCACTTACTAGTGTCATTCAAATCAATTTCTTCACCATGCTTCGCTTGATCATCAGCATCTCGTGGAATGAAATAACCATGTCCTTTAAACATATTGTAACTAAACCCAGAACAATCATAGCCGTATGAAGACATACCACCCCAGAAATAAGGAATATCTACAAATTTAGAAGCACATGACACTACTTCCACACCCACGCGTTCAATGAAGGATTCAATACCTGGTGCTCGTTCAATATCTTCACTTAAAATTAGTGCATTTCCGTGTGGGGTATGGACTATTGTATGATCATCTAGATCATCGATAACTGGAAGAATGGTGTTAAAAGGAACAACTAGTAAAGGTTCTCTATGCTTCGAAAAAAGTTGGACTTTCGGGAGACGTACCTTTGCATAACCGAAGTCAGAAATACGTTCCATTTCTTTAAGCTGAGCAAGAGGAATCCATCCAGGATAGCCCCGTTCGTCTTTTTTAGAAAACTGCCATATACAATTCACTTTCGCCCAATCCCCGACGATTTCGTCAATTAACACTGGTTCACCGTATAGCACTTGAGTTTGGACGCGGTTACCCTCGCATAAATCAAGCAAGTCCTCATAATTTAACGCTTCTAGCCATTTCGTCAAACTAACTGGATTCTCAAAACCTGGTGCATCTTTTTGACGTACTGATTCAGGTGATGTCCAAACCGTTGCAACTGCAACTGAACACACCCATGTTGTCGATGAATGATATATCATATGAAAATCTCCTTATCTATCTTTTGTGCTGTAATCGTTTATTCATTAATTCTTTATTTAATCCCATTCCAGGCTCTTTAGAGAACTTAATATTTCTGCCATCATAGATGATACCACCATCTACTACATCTTCAGCAAGCATTAGCGGCGCATCAAAATCAAAGCGGGTCACATTTGGTTGACTTGCAGCAAAATGTGCGGCTGCCGAAATACCAAGTTTTGTTTCTACCATACTCCCTGTCATGCATTCTACTCCATAGCTTTCTGCTAACGCATTTATTTTCAACGCTTGATAAATGCCTCCAGCTTTCATTAGTTTAATATTGATTAAATCGGCTGCTCGCATCTGTAAAACACGCAGGGCATCTCTCGGAGTAAAAACACTTTCATCTGCCATGATTGGCGTATGTGTATGTTGTGTTACATATTGTAAGCCTTCAATATCATATGCTTTTACAGGCTGTTCGATCAGTTCAATGTCAAGACCTGCATCTTCCATTTGGCCAATTGCTCGAACTGCTTCTTTGACTTCCCAACCTTGGTTCGCATCAAGTCGAAGTTTAGTATCATAGCCAATTTTTTGGCGAATCGCCCGAATACGCTCTACGTCTTTTGCGATATCATCGATGCCTACTTTTATTTTCAACATATTAAAACCTTTTGCTACATAACTTGCTGCATCCTCAGCCATTTCTTCTTCATCATTAACACTGACGGTGAAATCGGTCTCAAGCGTATCGCGATACCCCCCAAGCAACGTGACTAAAGGAAGCCTTGCAAGTTGACCCAGCAAATCATGAATGGCCATATCAATTGCTGCTTTTGCACTTGAATTACCAACCATTGAACGATGCAATTTTTGGAATACACGCTCTGAATGATGTAAATCCAGTCCAAGAAGTTGAGGACCCATCACATGATTAATCGCAAATTGAATACTCCCTAGTGAATCACCTGTAATAACATGAGTTGGTGGTGCTTCACCCCATCCGACAAAGCCATCTTCAGTCGATATTTTCACAAAAATAGACTCAGCTATTATAACAGTACGTAGCGCTGTTTTAAATGGTTTTGTGAGTGGTACCGCAATGGAAAAAGTTTCTATCGAATGTATGATCATGTTTTTTCCCCCAGTTTATTTGACGCCTGGCAAAATCGTCAATGTTTTGCTATCGCCATCTAAACGCGCTTCCACTCCAAGTGGTACTGCAAAATGTGGTTCACAGTGACCCATTTTAAACCCTGAAACAACTGGCTTTCCTAAGTCCCCTAGGTAGTGTTTTAACACTTCAGTAAGTGTTAATGTTGGTTTTTCGTTTTTGGGTTCTGCCTTTGCAAAATCTCCAACAACGAATCCCACTGCGTCATGTAGCTTTCCTGCTAAACGCAATTGATTTAACATGCTATCCACTCTATATGGTTCTTCATTCACGTCTTCAATAAACAGTAACTGCCCTCGTGTATCAATTTCATATTTAGAGCCAAGCGCACTAACAAGTAACGATAAATTCCCTCCAACTAACTCCCCTTGTGCAACTCCGCCACTTATGGTCGTTAATGGTGAAATGTCTTGTGTATAATGCAGTTCGATTGGTTCGAATAATTGTCCAAACATGCGAGCAGATAATTCATGGAACGTATCTTTTCCTACATCCGATGCGAGCATAGGTCCGTGGAATGTGACAACATTGGCGAATTGCCCAATCGTTGTGTGTAAATATGTAATATCACTATAGCCCCATAAAATCTTAGGCTGCTCAGTCATTAATTGAAAGTCAATGCGGTCCGCATAGCGAGCTGCTCCGAAACCTCCTCCTGCGCAAATAATCCCTTTGACGTTTGGATCTGACAGCATATCGTGTAAATCTTCTAAGCGTTCGTCATCCGTACCTGCTAAGTAGCCGTGAACTTTTTCTACATGTTTACCCATTTTAATGTTCAATCCTAATTGTTCTAAAAATGCGAGCGAGCGCTTCAAATTTTCTAAGTTAGGTGGACTTGATGGCGCGATAATCCCAATTGTGTCCCCTTTTTGTAATCGTGATGGTCTAGTACGCATGTATGTTACCCCTCTCTTATGTTATGAAAACAATTCATATCTCTAAGTATAACTTCTTTTGATACCATAAGTGTAAGGCGCTGAATTGAAACGTTGAAGCTGTTTATTCATTTCTACTGTTTTATCCGCCACCTTGCGTACTAGAAACCAGAGTGACGAAGTATGCCTAAAACACATTGTTTTTGTGCTCATAGTCACAATGTGAAGCGTTTTAATTCCTTAGTACCTGATAACGAGCTGCAGTATTTGTTGCTTTTGCAATTAATGAGTCCCCCCTAACAAAACGTCGTTTGCATAGCTAGTTCAACTTCTACTAACATGGCACGGTACGCTTCCAAAATATCTTTTGCTTCAAATTTCACAATTGTCGTCCCAGGTTCTATTTCACACCCCGGCATAAGCGCTGCCCACTCGGCTTGGCCATAGTTCGTAAATTCAATTCGTAGTATTGGGTTTTTTGGTGGTACTAGTGGTTTTACCAAATGTCGATTGTCTACCGCTTTTTGAATTTCTTCCGTTAATAATGCCTGTGACTTTTTGGGATGCATCGTTTTTACTGCTTGGCGTGTAATCGATTCTTTCACTGCTACTGTCGTGACATTTGGAATGAGTGCTTCCGCTTCACGGCATGCCCCATCGTCACCTGCTACCAATATGACTGGCACCCCAAAATGGCCTGCCAAATATGCATTGAACCCAAGTTCTCCAATTTCCACGTCATTTATGTAGATGTTGCGGACGCCAAAAGTCATAGAGTGACTCATGACTCCAGGTTGACCCGCTCGTGCATGATACCCAGCAAAAATAACCCCATCATAAGTTTCATCCAGTGCTTGTACCATCGAGTAAGGCTTAACTCCACCCGTTATAAGCATTGCTTCTGGATGTAATTCCTCTACAAGTAAGTTATTCATTTGCGAATGACTATCGTTCACCACTATCTCGGTGGAGCCTTTTTTCAGTAAACCTTCAATAATAGCATTTGCTTCATTTGTCATGATACGACGGGCGTGTTCATAGTTGTGTTTCTTCGAATCTACGAAAGTGTGATCAGGTAAACCTGTAATCCCTTCCATATCGACTGAGATGAAAAACTTCATATTCTTCTTGCCCCTTTCATACAATGATACAGAATTTTATTTCTCAAAATAAAAATCACTAATTATATTAAGAGTAATGAAACTATCTGAATATTTCAATACAATTAACATTTTTCTATTTTTATACATAGTATCAGTTGACAGATTAGTCTAAACATACTACGATAAGAACAACTTTTTTATTCGGGATATAGGCAGAAGGTGTCGGAAGCGGCATCGCCATTAAGAATAAGAGCTGAGTTTAGCAGAGAAAAATCGATGACAAAGAATAGTAGCACAAGTGAGTCTTGTAGAGAGTCAGCGGCTGGTGGAAGCTGATAGGCAACTTGTTGTGAATGGTCTTTGGAGAGTTTCCCAGAATGTAAGTATGGGAAAACGTGTGATCTACGTTACAGGTCCTAAAGTGAAAGCCAAACATTGGTTTTTAATTTGAGGTGGCACCGCGGTATTCCGTCCTCTGTACATGAATTTTTCTGTTCATGTACAGGGGGCTTTTTTGTTTTTCGGAGTGTAAATGAGCTGAGTAGAGGAGAGAAATGTATGCAAACAAACTTACTAAAAACTGCACGTGTGACGATAAATGGGGATACTTTATCTCCCATCGCTATATTCAAAAGATTACAAGGGACACGAAAATTTTTACTTGAAAGCTCGTTAAAATATGAAGCATCTGGTCGCTATTCCTTTATTGGAGCAAATCCCGTGAAAGAATTTCGAGGGGCAGCTCGTGAGTTAGTGGAGACTTCCCTATTAACTGGCGAAGTGACTACACATAGTGGTAAACCAATAGAATTATTAAAAACCTTACTACCCGTTGTAGAGGAAAAGAATGAGTTTCCATTTAGCGGAGGTGCGGTTGGCTATATTGGTTATGATACGATCGCCCAATATGAAGACATCGGTCCCGCATTACCCGATGATAAAGAAATGCCTGATATTCACTTACTGGTTTACGAAACTGTCATTGTTTACGATCATCTTAAACAAGATGTCACCATTTTACACACAGGATCCACTCCAAGTGAAATCGAAGAAATCGAGCACCAACTAGCTGTAAAAGAAATTGAAGAAGTAACTACACAAGCAAAACTTTCTTTCACATCAAATGTAACGAAGGAAGCCTTTATGGATAACGTCTTGCAAGCAAAAGAATTAATCCGTGCTGGAGATATTTTTCAAGTTGTTTTATCTCAACGTTTACAAGCGCCTTTTACTGGTGATTCATTCGCTTTATATAGAAAACTAAGAAAACAAAATCCTTCTCCGTATATGTTTTATGTTGATTTTGACGAACATGTAGTACTCGGTGCTTCTCCTGAAAGCTTGATGAGTATTCAAGGAAAACGTGTGACTACCAATCCAATTGCAGGCACGAGACGACGAGGACAGACACCAGAAGAAGATGTAAAACTTGAAAAAGAACTTCTCGCCGACCCAAAAGAAATCGCTGAACACCGTATGCTAGTAGACTTAGGCAGAAATGATTTGGGGCGAATTAGTGAAGTGGGCAGCATCCATTTGACAAAATACATGGAAATCGAAAAGTATCAACATGTCATGCATATCGTTTCTGAAGTCGCGGGTATATTAAGTGGTGACCAACATCCTCTAGATGCACTCGTCTCATGTTTACCAGCGGGTACGGTATCAGGGGCACCTAAAATTCGTGCCATGCAAGTTATACAAGAAATGGAAAATGTGAAGCGGGGCGTTTATGGTGGGGCAGTTGGTTATATCGGGTTCAATGGCAATATCGATATTGCGCTAGCTATTCGAACATTAGTGGTAAAAAATCAAACGGCTTACGTCCAAGCTGGTGCCGGAATTGTTTATGATTCCAATCCACAAGCGGAATTTGAAGAAACATTACACAAAGCCAAATCCTTACTTGAGGTGTTGTCATGATTTTACTACTGGATCACTACGATTCATTTACTTATAACTTATATCAAAGCCTATCGATGCTCGGTGAAGATGTAAAAGTTGTTCGTTATGATGAGATTACTATAGAAGAAATACGTCAGATGAACCCTAAAGCTATCGTCTTATCACCTGGCCCTGGATCTCCAAATGAAAAGTTACATTCCCTATCAATAATCAATGAATTTTATAAAACAGTTCCCATGCTTGGCGTTTGTTTAGGGCATCAACTGCTCGGCGTAGCATTTGGAGGAAAGATAAAACGTGCCACACAAGTAATGCATGGAAAAATATCATCAGTTCGTCATTCACATGCAGGAATGTTTGCATACTTATCACAGCCTTTACCTGTTATGCGCTACCATTCACTCGTGTTAGAAGACTTACCAAGATGCTTTAAAACTACCGCCATATCAATGGATGATCAATGCATTATGGCAATTCAACATGAGGAATACCCTCTTTACGGTTTACAATTTCACCCGGAATCCATAGGGACTCGAGATGGTGAAAAAATCCTTCAAGCCTTTTTAACAGATATAGCTTAAACAAAGCTTAGCAGAGGAGAGATTGAGATGAGAAGATTTATAGACAGTGTACGTGCAGGTACTTCACTAACGTACAACGAGATGAGAGAAGCAACGAACACCATGTTTTCTGAAGATATTAATGCCGATGATATCGCGAATTTCTTAACCGCGCTATCCATAAAAGGCGAAACAACAGAAGAAATTGCGGCACTAGTTGAAGTGTTAAAAGACAACGCTACCCAAATTCCTGTAACTTCCCCTTCCGTGTTTGATAATTGCGGTACAGGTGGCGATGGTTCGCAAAGTTTTAATATCAGTACAACTTCTTCCTTTGTACTAGCAGGAGCCGGTTTAAAAGTCGCTAAACACGGAAATCGTAGTATTTCTAGCCGAACTGGGAGCGCTGATGTATTAGAAGAACTTGGCATAGCTTTAAATTTTCAACCACGCGAAGTGAATGAATTGCTGAAGCAAACAAATATCGCCTTTTTATTCGCACCACATGTCCATCCAAAAATGAAACGAATTCAAATCATCCGTAAATCTTTAGGTAAACCGACCATTTTCAATATTATTGGCCCGTTAACAAATCCCGTCTCTTTATCCTCACAAATGGTCGGAGTTTATCGTCAAGACAAACTAATGGATTTAGCCGCTGTCCTCCATCGTATCGGTCGAAAACGCGCGATCGTATTAACTGGCGCAGGAGGCATGGATGAAGCATCTCTAGCTGGAGACAACCACCTCGTTCTTATGGATGAAGGTGAATGTATTCCATTCACTCTAAATGCTCAAGAAGTAGGCTTATCCAATGCTCCGCTTGAAGCGATTCGCGGTGGAGATGCAAAAGAAAACGCGGAAATATTAAAAAGCGTTTTACGTGGAGAACCCTCAGCTTATCTAGATACAGTCTTGTTAAATGCAGGGATTGGTTTATTCGCAGCAGGTGTCTCGTCAACAATTCAAGACGGCGTTCATCAAGCAAGAAAAAGTATTCAATCCGGTCGGGCGCTTAGTGTCATGGAATCGGTAGTTGCTTATAGTCAAAACCGAAGTCACCTGGAGGTAAACGCATGACTATTTTAGACAAGATTTTAGAAGTGAAAAAACAAGAAGTTGAAGAATTATTGAAACAACAACCATTTAAATTGACCCAAGCATCTGTAGAAAAGCCTTCCTTATTTAAAACATTATATAACGCACAACACTTACACGTGATTTCTGAAATTAAACGCGCCTCCCCTTCTAAAGGATTAATTGAAGGCAATGTAAACCCTGTACAGCAGGCATTAGCTTATGAAAAAGCCGGAGCTGCAGCGATTTCAGTGTTAACAGACCAACAATTTTTTAGAGGAACTATGGCAGATTTACAAGCTGTATCAGTAGCTGTTGGGCTTCCTGTTTT
Organism: Paenisporosarcina sp. TG-14; assembly: GCF_000297555.1. Classification (NCBI taxonomy): domain Bacteria; kingdom Bacillati; phylum Bacillota; class Bacilli; order Caryophanales; family Caryophanaceae; genus Paenisporosarcina; species Paenisporosarcina sp. TG-14. The sequence continues at coordinate 21,757 of NZ_AMGD01000016.1, read as the reverse complement.
ATGCAAAGATTTTATTATCCACCACTTGCAAATTGAGCAAGCCAAACAAGCTGGTGCTTCTATTATTCTATTAATAGTGGCTGCACTTGATCAAGAGAAGCTTCACGAGTTGTTTGATTATGCTACAACTCTAGATTTAGAAGTTTTGGTAGAAGTACACGATTTAGAAGAATTACAAAGAGCATTATCAATAGAGGCCAAACTTATTGGTGTTAATAATCGAAATTTAAAAACGTTCGAAGTTGATTTGGCTAGAACAGCAGAAATTGCTGCACACTTCCCTTTTCATGAACAGCGTGTGTTAATTAGTGAAAGTGGCATTCAAGACGCTGCTGATGCAGTAACTGTTTCACAAGTTGGTGCTCGTGCAGTACTTGTCGGTGAAACATTAATGCGTAGTAAAAACATTGGTGAAACATTGCGTTCGTTTCACGTGAAACATGGTGAGGTTTGATGACGAAGGTTAAAATATGTGGATTAATGGAACTTGAACACGTAAAAGTAGCTGTACAATCAGGTGCTGATGCGGTTGGATTTGTATTCGCCAAAAGCCGTCGACAAGTAACAGTTGAACAAGCGAAGTTGCTTGCAACAGTAGTTCCGAGTGGGGTTTTAAAAATTGGTGTTTTCGTAAATGAGACTTTAGAAGAAGTGGAACGCATTGCGAGAGAAGTTCCTCTAGATGTGATTCAACTTCACGGTGATGAAAATCAGGAGTATGTTCGAAGAGTTTCCTTACCCACTATTAAAGCGCTATCGATAACGACTTTAGAAGATGTAAAGAGCGCTTCCCAATTTGATGTCGATTATTTTTTATTTGATGCACCAGGTGTTGAGTTTCGTGGAGGTTCAGGGCATTCATTTGACTGGACATTACTCGCAAAGGCGAATATTTCCAATGACAAAGTTATCTTAGCGGGCGGACTGACTGAAAACAATATAAGCGAGGCAATCCACATCGTAAAACCCTTTATGGTAGATGTATCAAGCGGCGTCGAGACAGAGCAACAAAAAGACGGCGTAAAAATTAGAACCTTTATACGTACAGTTAAAGATGAGGAGAGATAAGGATGACAACAACTTATAACCAACCTAACGCAACTGGTCATTATGGTCGATTCGGTGGACGATTTGTACCTGAAACCTTGATGCAAGCAGTGATTGAATTAGAAGAAGCCTATGAATTAGCGATTAAGGACGAACAATTTTTAAAAGATTTCCGTTATTACTTAAAAGATTATGTTGGGCGAGAGAATCCTCTTTACTTTGCAGAGCGCTTAACGAAAAAAATGGGTGGCGCAAAGATTTATTTAAAACGTGAAGATCTCAATCACACTGGTGCACACAAGATTAACAATACCATTGGCCAAGCTTTACTTGCCGTTCGTATGGGTAAACGTAAAATCGTCGCTGAAACTGGCGCGGGTCAACATGGCGTGGCAACAGCAACAGTCTGTGCGCTGTTTGATTTAGAATGTGTCGTCTTCATGGGCGAAGAAGACGTTCGTCGTCAGCAATTGAATGTTTTCCGTATGGAATTATTAGGGGCAAAAGTCGTTACCGTGACGCAAGGCAGCAGAACGTTAAAAGATGCGGTAAATGAAGCACTTCGTTATTGGGTGACGAATGTTGGTGATACTCACTATATTATGGGATCCGTACTTGGCCCTCACCCCTTCCCTAAGATTGTGCGTGATTTCCAGCGTGTCATTGGCGATGAAACTCGTAAGCAAATTGTTGAAAAAGAAGGTCGTCTACCCAGTGCAATCGTTGCTTGTATAGGCGGCGGAAGTAACGCTATGGGAATGTTTTATCCATTCATTAATGATCAAGATGTAAAATTATTTGGTGTCGAAGCTGCCGGTTCAGGATTAGAAACTGATAAACACGCTGCCACATTAACAAAAGGTTCTGTAGGAGTGTTGCACGGAGCTCTCATGTATCTACTGCAAGATGATGCAGGTCAAATTCAAGAAGCTCATTCCATTTCAGCAGGACTCGACTATCCTGGTATCGGACCCGAACATAGCTACCTACATGAAAGCGGCCGTGTAAAATATACAGCCGTAACTGATGAACAAGCTCTAGCGGCTGTAAAAATGCTCGCTCAAACTGAAGGTATCCTCCCCGCTCTTGAATCTGCACATGCGATTCATTTTGCTGGTGAATTGGCTGCTTCGATGAGCACAGATGAAATTGTCGTGATTTGTTTATCAGGACGTGGAGACAAAGATGTTGTCACTGTCCGTGACGCCCTTGGAGGTGGATTGAATGACTAAATATAAATTACAAGCGGCGATTGAAAAACAAGTTGCAACTGGTGGCCGAGCCTTTATTCCGTATATTATGGCCGGTGACGGTGGATTGTCGAAACTTCGTGAGCAATTACTATTCCTTCAACAATCTGGTGCCACTGCGGTTGAACTTGGTATTCCTTTCTCTGATCCTGTGGCAGATGGACCAACTATTCAAGAAGCAGGTAAACGTGCTCTAGCTGAAGGTACAACATTGCGTGGTGTATTAGAAGAAATCGGGCGTTTACTTGATGAAGTGACGATTCCAATTGTCTTGATGACCTATTTGAATCCAGTGTTTCAATACGGCATCGAGGCGTTTGCCAAGGATTGTGCAAAAGTTGGCGTGAGTGGATTGATTGTTCCAGATTTGCCACTTGAAGAAAGTACAATGGTGCATGATGAATTTATTAAACACGATTTAGCACTTGTCCAATTAGTGAGTTTGACAAGTCCAGCCGAACGAATCGAACGTATCGCAAAAGCTTCAGAAGGCTTCTTATACGCCGTAACGGTAACTGGTATCACTGGTGCCCGAGCAGAATTTGCAGCGAACGTCGGTGAGCATTTAGCGAAGTTAAAAGAAGTAAGTGCCGTTCCGGTCATGGCTGGATTCGGGATTTCAACACCTGAGCAAGTTCGAGAAATGGGCAAACTAGCCGATGGTGTTATTGTAGGCAGTCGAATTGTTGATGCCTTGCATACGGGTGATTTGGATAGTATTCGCGCTTTAATTGCTGCTTCCAAAGCAGTGGAAATCATTTGATCCTAACTAATTAGACCTCCTGCGCTCGCGCAAGAGGTCTTTTTTTAGGAGGTAATTGGGTGTAGCGGAATAAAACCCTTGTGTAGCCGATTAAAACTGGTTTTGCCTAAATTCTATGTGATTGCGCTCTTTAGTTAAGGATGAATCTGGTTTTTGCTTTGTCGAAAGTAATGGAAATCGTTTGATCCTAACTAATTTGACCTCCTGCGTCTCGCGCAAATTATTCTGCACGAAAAAAGCATCGCTAAAAGCGATACTTTTTTCTCAATCTGGTTTCATTAAAATTTGATATCCCCTGATTTCTTAATGACACATCCAATTGACGATTCTAATTGATTGATTGGGTCGTGATCACGTAACCCCCCAAAATCAAGACCTGTCATCGCTTCAATTTTGGAAATTGGTACTTGGTACGTTTTATATTCACCGTATGCAAATTCCAAATCCTCAGTAAGATTTTTTTGAGTCTGCATATAAGCTGTTGCAGATAGGTTCCCATCTTCCTTAACAATTACAGCTATTTTCCAAAACTCTGCAGGTATCTGAATTCCTCTATAAGTAATGTCATCTACCTTAAAAACTGGTCCTGTAAACACTGTCACTTTAAGATTTGAGTTTTTAGCATTGTGTAAAATATAATTCTCCAGATCCAGCCAGCTTTTTTGATTCAGATTACTGTGCTGTGGAGCACAATTTGTAAAATGGAACGTATCCTTATTCGCCTTTTCCGCTGACTCCCCCCAAATAGGATCGCGCCTGCGGACAAGATGTCCCCGATCAAGCGGATTATTTTTATATATTTCAGGACCGCTTTGGTACTCTATTTTAATGCGAGAATCGAAATACCATTTATTATTACGTTCAATATCTATCAATTGATTACCGTCAATATTTACCACCGTATAATATGCTAAACGGCGTGACTTGCTCATGACAATTGAAAAGTTCGTATAATTGAGCACATTGCTTCCGTCTTGTAACTGAGCAATATCATCTTCAAGATCAGACATGAATGTCGGAAGTGGCAATTCATGTTCGTCACCTAGAAATCTCGCGTCATAACCGGTCGAACCTTCATACCATGAGTCACTTAAATCCTCAACTACCATCTCTTCATTAGTATACTCGGGGACTTCACACCCTTGCTCGATAAAATTAATTAATAATTTTTGAGCACCATTTAAATTTGAGCATTGTTCCGTGACAAACTGGAGAATACTACTGATTCGAATTCCTTCATTGGCTATGAATTCAGCCGGGTTCTTTGGATTTGGAACTCCTGCATGGTGGAGGGAGATTACGATCCATTCGTCATTAAATACAGGTGAACCGGAAGAACCAGGCATGGTGTCTGTTGTGTAGTGAATATAATTGTCAAATACATCTAAAATTTGATTCTCTCTGATTGCTACAGCTTTGTGTGCACCAGAAGGATGTTGAATAATTGATACATATTCACCAACCAAAGCTTTCCCTGTTTGCGAGATGAGAGGCAAGAACCCAAAATTGCTTAATTTTGTGCCATCATCAGACACTTCCTCTATAGCGACTAATGTGAAATCAAGCTTCTGATCCGTAATAAAGAAACGTTCGGGTGTTAAACGGAAGCTTTTCATCGGACGTTCCTTTAAATCAAGATCAACTTCATAGTTAAATTGCGCGACACTGGACTGAGCGGTATCATAGTTCTCCAATACATGATTATTTGTAAGCAATAAAGACGGTGAAACAAGAAATCCTGTACCGTACCCTAGAACTCTGCCTATACGGTCACGGATTTCGATTCTACAAACAGAATTGGCAGCTTTTAGACCCGCTTCAAGATAAGAGATAGGAAATAAATCTTCTCGGCCAATAATACGCTCTATCGCGAGTCCATCATGTGGTTTAATAATCGATTTACGAAGTGCGACTCGCTCAGGCGTATCTACTTCCAAAGGATTTTTAGATTTCAGTTCACTAGCCATTCGTTCCCGTTCATCCGAACGCAAAATATAACGCTTTAATGCTTGCTGTTGTTGTTGTTGTTGCAACTCTAAAATATTCATATTAAATTTTTGAAATTCGTCAAGTTTTTTAATGTACATGTCTAACCTCCTTGAAATATTTAGTAAGAGGTAATACGTGAGTTTATTCAATTCAATCGAAAACGTATTTGTTTCGTTTTTTATGCCATCTAAATCAACGACATCTGATTTTCGTTATTGCTCTATTCTTACATGTAATTATTACCTCTATAATTACTTCTCTAATTCAAATAGTTTTCCCTTCAAAGAAACTGTTTCTTTTTTGTGTGTTTGCCGATCACTCAAGTCCACTGGATACAAATACCCTAAATTTCATTACATCTATATTATCGAAAAACTAACCCAGTATTCATTTACCCCTATTAATACTGAATATTTTTTTGTTCTAAGGGTATACCAATTATTAGGATTTATATTGAAAGGATGATTCGTTTGAGACTCAAGAAAACATCAATACTCACAAGTTTATTGTTATCTTTAGCCTTGATTTTAGGAGCTTGTGGAGAGAAGGATAAGGACGAAGCAACAAAAGATGTTACCAATAACGATACGAGCAATGATATCGAAGAAACAGCACCCGGTGAAGATCCAGCTGCAACTGGTGAAGCTTTTGGGTTTACAAAGTTTGAACTCGAAGTCGATTATCCAGAACAAGAAGAAGCGCTCGATGTTAATTACGAGGAAGAGAAAGATGCAACGGATGCCGAATATAAAAATGTAGATGACGATAATAGTGACGTCACAGGTCAAGCTGCAATGGCAAAGTTGAAACCCTTTCTGGATGAACTACAATTAAATGAAGATATGACGGATGAAGAAATTATGGAGCGAATTATTACTGTTTTTAATATCAACGACAATTACACCAAAATAGATATAGATATCACATGGGAAAATGGTGAAGACAAAAAAATTGAAGACGTAAAATAGCACAAAATCTAGTCCTTAACTTTGGTTGAGGACTCTTTTCATGAAAAAAATCGCCAAGTAAGTTACATTACTACATACACGTTACTTAGTAAGTGAAAGGATGAGAAAAATGCAAAAACAAATTAAATTAATTAATCGTCCAAAGGGAACACCAACAAAAGAAGATTTTAAGATGGTAACTGCCCCAATTGGTGAAGCGTCTGAAGGCGAAGTACTGGTAAGAACTGTTTATATTTCAGTCGACCCTTATTTACGTGGACGCATGAATGATACGAAATCTTATATTGCTCCGTTTGAGTTAAACGAAATGATTTCAAGTGGTGTTATTGCTCAAGTAGTATTTTCCAAGTCGACGCTTTTTAAAAAAGGTGATGTCGTTCTAGGTGCACTGCCATGGCAAGAATACAGCATTGCAAACGAAAATACGGTTCGCAAAATTGATCATACCCGTGCCCCTGCCTCCGCTTATTTAAGTGTTCTAGGTATGACTGGATTAACAGCTTACTTTGGTTTACTGGATATTGGGAAGCCACAACAAGGTGAAACGGTTGTCGTTTCAGGAGCAGCAGGAGCTGTTGGTTCAATCGTTGGACAAATCGCGAAAATTAAAGGTGCTCGAGTTGTCGGCATAGCTGGTTCAGACGAAAAAGTGAAGTTTTTAATCGATGAATTAGGATTTGATGCAGCAATTAATTACAAAACACAAAATGTGGCTGAAGCATTACGTGAAGCATGTCCGAATGGCATAGACGTCTATTATGAAAATGTAGGCGGTGAAATTGCCGACGCTATCTTCCCACTGTTGAATAATTTTGCGCGAATTCCTGTGTGTGGTGCGATTTCTTCCTACAATAACGAAAGACCAGATTTAGGACCACGTGTACAGGGTTATTTAATTAAGACCAGCTCATTGATGCAAGGCTTTACTATCGGTAACTACTCGCCTCGTTTTGGCGAAGGTGTAAGTGAGTTAGCAGGTTGGTTAAAAGAAGGAAAACTGAAGTATGAGGAAACAATTACAGAAGGCTTTGACCATACGATCGACGCATTCTTGGATCTCTTTAAAGGTAAAAACCTAGGGAAAGCCATTGTGAAAGTATCTGAAATTGAAAAATAGTTGAATTGTAAATGGGGCTGTCCTAAAAGTCATAACATATGACTAAGGGCAGTACCCTTTTTATATTTAGTAGGAGTTTATTTCCGTTCCAACGCACTTCCATGTTTCGAAGCTAGTTGCAGCGATGCAGAAACAGAAACAGCCGGACGCTTTCCGCGGGCATGGCCTCTCAGCCTCCTCAGGCCAACAGGATGTTGGTCACAAAGGCATTGCCACACGATGTGGCGTTCTTAGCCTTAGTTCCTTTACTTACCTGCGGGGTCTTCAACTCATGCTATTCCCTCTGGAATGATATTGGACGACCTGTCATTCACCTAATATCTTTGCGACGAGTAACTCCAGGAGCAATCTTTTTTGCGACGAGTAACCGCAGGAGCACCTGGTTTTCTTACAATCTTCCTCTACATTCAACCATAATTTCATCATGTGCAAAACAGGCAATTATAAACTGGTTGCAATGTTCAATTATAGCTGTAGAAAACAGACTTATTTTTCTACACTTTTTTTGTAGTAGAGACTTATTAGACAGCCCCATTTGTGTAAACTAGCACATTTCAATATTTCTCATTCTCCTATACAATTAAGCTATCAATGATTGGAGGCCTATACTATGAGTGAATTTGATCGGGTACAAGAAACAACCTCTTTTCAATCGGTTGAAACGTTAAAACAACAATTACATACTCTTGACATAAAGGCAGGAGACGCCATTATGGTCCATTCATCTATTAAATCGATGGGCTGGATTGCTGGCGGAGCAAAAGCCGTTATAGATGCATTGATGGAAACCATTACTCCGGAAGGCACCATTATCATGGCAGCACAATCTGCGGAAAATTCTGAGCCCTCTTATTGGATGTTGCCACCTGTTCCGAAAGAGTGGCATGATCCAATTCGTCAACACACGCCCGCATATGATCCACATTTAACGCCTCTACGTGGAATGGGAAAGATTGCGGAATGTTTTCATCGCCACCCGAAAACCATACGTAGCAATCATCCCGTTCATAGTTTTATGGCATGGGGTAAACATGCGGAAGAATGGATGAATGACCACCCCCTGGAAGATTCATTTGGTTTGGGTTCTCCCCTAGGGAAAATTTTAAATGAAAACGTCAAAATTCTTTTACTAGGCGTTGGTTATGATTCATGTACGGCTTTGCATCTATCTGAATATTTGCTTGAACATAAAACGTATACCAATCAAGGAGCGGCTATGTTAGTCGATGGCGAACGTCAATGGATTGAGTACCAATCTGTTGATGGGGATTCTGATCGTTTCCCAGAACTTGGTGAAGCATTTGAGAAAGCATATCCTGCTGCAAGTTACGCAGGGAAATTAGGTCAAGCTGACTGCCGCGTCGTTCAGATAAAGCCTCTAATAACCTTTGGTGAGGAGTGGTTGAAAAACAATCCTCCTGAAGATATTATGCAAACTTTAAAATAAATAAGTAAAGTCCGTAGAAACATGAAAAGCTGTTTCTGCGGACTTTTATCGTGTCTATTCATTTCTAATTTCTGTACTTGAATTTAAATTAAAACGAGATGTAATAAGGTAGATGACCATAATAAATAATAAACCGCCAGCTATTAAGAAATATTTGAAGCTATGATTAACAACTATAGTTGTTTCATACTCACTTGACAATATGTCTTTTTCGATTGTAATTTCCCCATTATTGGATTGAATAAGGATATCATCAACTTTTACTTCATTAGTCGACTGCTTTAGGTCAAGCCATGTGGTGTTGGGATAAGAGTTTAATATGCTTAATACTTCTTTTAAAGTATCTAACCCTAGATAAGGATGATAGAAAGCAGCGAAATAAGAATCTGAGTATTGAGCGATGTCGTCACCTTTAGCCTTCATATTCTTAAGACTTAATTCATATGGATTATTAGGATTTTTAATGTCTTTATCAATGTAGCCCATTGTTTCAGGAATTAGTTTCATGCCATGTAAGAAACTAGGTTTTCCGTCAGTAATCAAGCTATAGGTACTTTTTCTTGATTGATCTGTAATTTGCAACTGCCCTACGTATGTTGAAAAATGTTCTGCAATTATTTTGTAACCAGCTTGTGACATAGCATAATGCGATGGTTCAAAAGCGAGTGGATACAACCGATGTGAAATCATTTCCTCAACCCCATTTTGAATTGCATCTTCAATATACTTTTTTTCATAGTCTTCAAGTTTTTGTTGTTGAACTTCATTAGTAGGAATAACTATTTTATCATCTTTTGATTGATACACCGGTCGATTATTATCAACGTCCCAAAATTCGAATCCTTCACCTGTTTCAGTATCTCTATATTGATGTTTGTATCCGTGTAAAATAAAGCTCGCACCATTTTTTTGCATATATTGCAATACCTTAACCAACTCTGGAACATCAGATAAGTTAATTTCTTCTTGTGTCTTTGGTGATGTGTAAACAGGGATAACTGTTACTAAATAAGGTATATTCTGCTCCTTCAAGTATTTGGCAACCTCTTTAAGATTTGCTGCGTCTACTTTCGGATGGATATCTTCTAATCGTAAATATTTTACTCTTTCACTATTCGGTTGTTTGCCAAAAACTTCGTATAGGGCTTCCCCTATTACCATACCTATAGGATTATGAAAGGTAGTAGTACCAACATAATATGAATCATTGTCTTTAATAATTAAAGGTTTCGTATCATCCCCACTAGCTATAATTTCTTGATTTTTTCCTACTACTTCTATTTTTTTAATTATGCGTGTTTCTTCTATCTCCGTTCTAATGGTTGATTTTGGTATTGAAACGGAACGGATAGTTTCATACTTAAAAGTTTTTACAAACGCAAATCGCTTTTTTAATTGTTCTACATTTTTACCGAAGAAGATAACTTTCCCTTGAAAGTTTTCCATTTGATTAATAAGGTCAGTGGAAATCTTCTTATTTATAGTACCTACATAAAATACGTGCGTGTATTCATCTAATTTAATAGACTCTTCATCAGATTTAACTGTAATATCACTTGTGAAATTACTAATAATCGTATCTAGTATACGAACTTCTGTTATATCATTTGAAGTAGATATTATTAATGCACGGTCTTGTTTTTCTGCAGCTAAAGCGCTGAAAGGAAATAATAAGGTACTCACTAATACGATTAACACCAAAGTTATTTTATTCTTCATAGCTTACAATCACCCCATGAACATAATCAAAAAAATGTGTATTTGAATCGGTTCTATTACTAAAAAAAGATGACTTTCTTTTTAAGATTTCTTTCGCTATAGATGGTTGAGTCTTATTGAAATAAAGAACAGCCAGCGCATAAACTGCGCGAGATTCATAATTTACCGTCGGCTCACCATTTTTTTTATTATAGCGACCATTTATTAATTTTTTTTCGTCCCATTGTTTTTTTAGCCATCCATGAAATTGAGGATTTTCACAAGATTTATCTATACAATATGTGGCAATAAGTAGTTGATCGACCATATGTGCCTCTTCAGATGAAATTGGTTTATTATTTTGAATGGTTTGTTCTTCTGCAAAAAACAAACCATCTATATTCGGTGAAGGATGTCTGTCTAGTACAAGAATTTTTAAATAGTCATCATGTAAATAACTATTTACCATTGTTGGTGCTGGATATTTCGAGTTCCAGTCGTAATAATGAGGAATTTGATTATTAACAATTTGATATTTCTTAATAGGTTGCGTTAATTCATCGGCTAATATTCGATACTCTTGACGATCAAATATATCCGCAGCTTGCCTTAGAATATGGATAATTCGAATATCATCTATAAATGCATTAACAGAGATATCTGAACCAGTTTTCCACTTGATAAAGAGTTCGTTATCAACTTTAACGATAAAAAATTTTTTTAATACATTTACTTGATCATTGAAACGAACCTTTTCTTTTCGTTGTAAAAGAAGTTCCATATACAGCCCTGTACTCTCAAGAAGATATTCTGGCTTATCTGTTTGAGAGTAATTTTTAATTAAACCTTCATCAGTCGCATATTTCATTTCAATAGTTTCGATTGCATCTAAACTGTTTAAATTAAGATAGATCATGGCCCCTCCAATACTGAAAATCAGGATAATTACAATAGAAAACTTTTTCATCATTGTACATGTTCTTCTTTATAACGCTTCGTTTTATCCCAAGCAATCGTTTTACCGCGTACACGGTTGATTGAATAAGAATAGATAGCACGAAATAGAAGTATCAAAAATAGTTGTGAATAAGTGAAGTACATAATCATGCCTACTATTAAATTAATAGCTGATGTATTTTTATTAAATATCATACTGCCTACTACTTGGAACGAAAATACCAAATAACTTAAAAACCAAATCATTATTAGTGGTTGCGTCAGTACAGGTAAGTCCACGCCAATTAAACTTAATACAAACCAAGTGTTTGAAAAAAGTAACATAATAACGAAAAAGAAATAGGTTAATAAATGTTGTCCCGTATGATACAAAACTTTTCCCCGCCAATATGTGGGATCATAAAATAATTTCTCAAGTAGATACAAGTTCCCGATTAACCATCGAGTCCGTTGTTTAATAAACGCTCTTAGATTTTCGGGTTCTTGTTCCCAGGTTTCCGCTTCAGGTACAATTGGCAAAAGGTAATCTTTAGCTGTAATACGAATGGTCAGTTCAGCATCTTCTGCCAACGCGTATGGATCATATCCACCTACCTCTTCAATTACCGATCTCTTCAATAACATATTTGTCCCTGGAAGTGATCCTGTTTTAAAAAGAGCCCAACGGCCGCATTGCATTAGTAATTGAAAGACTTGAAATTCAATTGAAATCATACGTGTTAATAAATTTTTTTCTTGATTAATTGTCCGAACATAACCAATTGCACCCGCTGCGTTGGGAGTCTGTTCAGCAACCTCAACCAGAAGCTTTAACGCATCATGGTTTGGTTGATTATCAGCATCATAGATAATGAAGTAATCTGATTCGGTTATGGAAAGACCATAATTTAATACACGAGATTTCCCTTTTGGATTCCCGTCAGGTACTTGAACATAGTGACAATTTAAAAAGGATGATGAAAATTCTCGACCAATTTCAGCTGTTTCATCGGTAGATTGATCATCAAGTAAGTAAATATCCATTTTTCCAGGATACGTGAGTTTTAACATGGCTTCCAACGTGTTACTAATAACAATTCCTTCATTATGCGCTGGAATAAGTATGGCCACTGACGGATAGAAGTCTAATTTTTTCCTAATGATCTTTCTTTGTCTAAAGTAAATTCCTGCTATCGTTAAGATTGAATAATATATCAGCAGAAATCCAAAAAATATGATGACACTAAGTAAAATTATTTTCATGCAAAACTCCCTACCTTTAAATGTGATTTCGCGTCTTGTAGGTATTCAACTCGCTTCGTAGTGAAATTTACAGGGAGTTCAGTAATGTTCACTTTTCCCCTTAATTTATCTATTACTCGAGATTGCACAATCTGACATCCGTCTTCGCTTGTATTTTGTAAGAAAACAAGAAATGTTGAAGCGTCAGTCAAGGTAAAAAAGTCAAACTGATCTCTCGTGCTATCCTCAATGACTTCCGCCAGTATTTTTTTATATATTTGTTCCTTATTCTTGTTTACTTTTACACTTATTTGCATTAAATAGCCCATTTCATTTCTTCGCTTTAATCCCACTAAATTAATTGACACTTGTTCTGAGAATTCTTTATTCGTTAGTAAACGAGAGTGGGTACTTACAAACTTCTGTAATTCGAAATTTTTTAATTTTTCAAACTCTAATGTTATTTTCAACTTCTGAAGATGATGAGCTGAATACCAAATAGAAAGAATAGACACAAAGTAAACAATATTCAATAATATAAATTCTATCTGCTGTTGTTGCAGATAATTCCCAGTAAACGCCATACCCGTTAAAGTAAATCCGTACACCAGAGTAGTACTAACAATAAACATAAATGACCAATTCCATTTTATGAGGAATAGAATGATAATCATGCTAGCCAAAACAACGATATGTATCAGCACAAGGGATTGCGGTAAGAAATATAGTGCAAACACTTGAGCGTATACAAAGAGAATAAACGGTATTGCAATTAACATGTTATTTAGATACCTCATTTAATTCCCTACTTTCTAGTCATGTTTTTTATAATAAATTGTTATCAATTTTTAGGCTTATCGAATCTATTTCTATATCTCCTCTCTAAATTATTTCCAATCTATTTTATTTATGACACCATACAATAATCTAGATAATTCAAAATTAAGATGATGCAAAGGTAGCAATAAGTCCTTATTAATACCAATTATATACATCATTATAACTATATAGCGCCATAAATATTGTCGCACTGTGTTATTCATATAGTTCTATTTATGCACTATAAACTCTAAAATTGTCGAAATTTACCTTTATGCCTATCTTTTTGGGTTTCATAAGGAAAATAGAAGTAGGATTTGGCTTGTCACTGCTTAATTAAATTATAAGAGAATGTATTATTGTTATCCTCACTCAGAAGTGTGCTCTTTTGAAATCATCTGTCTACTGAATCATTCAACTTTTGGGTACTCTAATCTACTACTCTTGTCTAGAGAAGGTATACTTTTGTACCGAATCAATTCTACTTTAGAGGGGTTAATTTGAAATGGTTTTAATATATTAGAGAGAGTGAGGGATTGCTAGAAGAGCAATGACAATAGGAGAAAATTCAATTGTCATTCTTAAAATAGGGTTCATGTCTTTATGGATGAAAAAGTTTCAAAGTAATCCAGTACTATTGGAGGATTTCCGCCTAGGAATACAAACAGAAAAAAATCAATAGACTTGCAATTATTTAAAGTGAAAATATAAATTAATTTTAACAAGTAAAAATCTCATTTTTGTTCATCCTAATACAATTACTATTTGGGAGGATTAAAATGAAAAAATCCATATTTAAAGTTATATTTGTAGCGATTTTAGCACTTGGCACGGTTGCTCCCATTGCGACTCTCGCGACTCATTACAGCTCTTTACAAGTTGAAAAATCAGTTAATCTTGAAGCCGCAATTTTACAAACAATTGACTCCGACTCGATGTTTAACAATATTAAATTCCTATCCAAGTCTCCTCGAGTTGCGGGTACAGAGCAAGAAGATGCTGCTGTTGCCTATATCAAAAAGAGTTTTGAATCATATGGTTATAAAACTGAAGTTCAAGCTTTCACTTTCACTGATTACACCGCACCTCACACCATTAAATTGTCTATAGATAGCTTTACAAAAAGTTTAGATCCACAGGCTTTGGAATATTCGATAAGTGGACAGGTATCTGGTGAAATTGTCACAGCTGGACTTGGTAAAGTTGAAGAGCTACAATATCTAGATTTAACCGGTAAAATTGCACTATTGGAACGTGGTGAGATTAGTTTCAATGATAAAATGTCTAACGTTATTGCAAAAGGTGCTGTAGGTGCAATCTTTTACAACAATGTTCCTGGCACAGTCATGGGTAGCCTTGGCGAAGTAAATAAGGCATTTGTTCCAGCTGTGTTATTAACAGAAGCTGAAGGTGACGAGTTGGTGAAACATATTAACAATAATCCAAGTACACATGCATCAATAACAATAAAAGGTTCAAAATCTCAAAAAAATATTTCACATAATGTCATTGCTACAAAGATGCCAACAAGTAACCAAAAACAAGTAACAACATCCAGTAAGATAGACAAAGATATTATTGTGATTAGCGCACATCACGACTCAGTTGCAGGTGCGCCGGGTGCAAATGATAATGCATCGGGAGCTGCAATGACACTTGAACTATCACGTGTAATGAAAAATATTCCTAGCGAGACAGAAATCCGTTTTATCACGTTTGGTGCAGAAGAGTTTGGATTACTAGGTTCTACTCACTACGTCGAAAATTTAACTGAAGATGAAATCAGCCGTATAGCTGCGAATTTCAATCTAGATATGGTAGGAAGTAAGGATGCTGGTGAATTAATCTTACAAACAGCTGACGGCAAGCATAATCTTGTCACACAACAAGCTCAAGCAGCTAGCACAAAGTTAAACGGTGAACCAACACCAGTAAATCAAGGGGACAGGAGTGATCATGTACCTTTTGCAAATGTCGGCATTCCCTCTGCACTCTTCATTCATAATCCAGCAGAGCCTTGGTACCACAAGCCGGAAGATAAAATCGACAAGATTAGTAAAGAGAAACTCCAAGACGTTGCAGAAATTGTTAGTATTGCATTGTGGAATCAAATTCGTATTGATCATCAAGTAAAATAATTCATACATGTAAAACCCCACGTAACTTGGTTAGTGTACTCAAGATACGTGGGGTTTATGTTTAATTAGATGAATAAAACAGGAATTGGTTTCTGGTTAGCGAACATTCTTAAAGGAGAATTAAATAAAATGTGGATTTTTCAATAAAGAGGTCGTGTAAATATTCAAGAGGTAACAAAACTTTTGAAGGAAAAATTCCTATCTTAATATTGAGTAAAAAAAGACACCGCAAATGCGGTGCAATTAATTATGAAAATTCTCGTTTTTCGAAAGGATCCCTATCATTATCGAATAAATAAAACTAATAATTTCTAATATCAACTATTGGACCGACTTCTTTAAAGTCTTCGTTTTCCATGAATGAGATAAGTTTTTGTGCAGTTTGTTGTGCACTGCTTAGTAATCCTTGTTCTTTGTACTCAATGAATTTATCAAGTAGTGGGAAAGTTTCTTCTTTACTTGATCTTATTATTTCTTGCATTCCGGTGTCGATGATACCTGGAGCGATTGAGACAATTTCTACTGGATGATGTGCATTTGATTGCTCAGTTGCGACTACTCGTGAAAAATGATCAAGGCCCGCTTTTGTTGCACAGTATGTTCCCCATCCTTCATACGCATTACGACCAGCCCCGGAAGATATATTAACGATACGTTTACATACTTCAGAATCCTTCAATTTAGAAATAAATGCATTCGAAATAATCATGGGTGCTGTTAAATTAACTGCAATTGCATTCGTCATTTCTTCCGCGTTTACTGACCCTATTAAGCCTATCGGATTAACCATTCCAGCATTATTAATAAGCGTGAACGATACCGCATGTTGTGGCGCAGCAGCAATTATTTCATTAGTAAGAGATTCGAGTTTCTCCGTTTCAGAAAGGTCTGCCTTAATGAATTTAACCCCATCTATTTTACTCTCTGTTCGAGCAATACCAACAACGAAATGTCCCAATCCGCTCAACTGTTTTGCCAGTTCAAAGCCAATTCCTTTTGACGCACCCGTAATAACATAAACCTTCATTTATTCCATCCCTTCCAAGCCAACTCATTAGTATTCAATTGTAAAATTCATCTCTTCCTTAAAACCCCAAACTACCTAAGAATGAATCATTACTGGTCTTTTTTTGGAGTTGTTTCTTCATACTCTACTTGGTGTTTCGTATCTTGAAGCGCTGTAGATTTGCTGTCATCTTTCTTACCTTCCATTGCATCATCAAATGGTGTGAAAAAGTTTAGAGGTAATCGACGATGATTGAATAATCTCCAAAGTGTCCAACAGATGACACCAATTAACATTGCTAAAATAATGTAACCCATATGATACACACCCCTTTTTCTTTTATTGTAACTTATCTTATCCGAATGATGACTCGCTCAATGGTATTTATCTGTCTACTAATTTTTAAAATTCCTTCATTTTGCATACTTCCTGGCATTTTCCTGTGCAGATTAATAAAATTAAATTAATACCATTTTTAATGCTTTTCAATACTATTATAGGTCATTTAACGTATATTTAAATACTTTTCATTCTAGTATATCCCGTTTTAAAAAACCGTCATATTACAAGTTTTCACTTGCAACATGACGGCTTTATACTTAAACGTTTAAGCTTGCTTGTATTTCACGATACTCATCTTCAGTAAACGCGCGCGATCTGGTTAAGAATCGCTTGCCTTCTACGCCTTCTAAAGAAAACATGCCGCCTCGACCGTCTATCACATCGATAATTAATTGCGTATGTTTCCAATAGTCATATTGGCTTTTGTGCATATAGAAAGGACTATCACCAATTGAACCGAGTAGCACATCTTGATCGCCAACTATCAAATCACCATCTGGGAAACACATAGGCGCAGACCCATCACAACAGCCTCCTGATTGGTGGAACATCACTGGCCCGTGCTTACTTTTCAACAATTCAATTAGTTCAAGTGTGGCATCCGTCGCAATGACTCGTTCAATCATTGGTTATTCTCCTTTCGATCAAAAGAATCCTAATTTATCTTCACTGTAGCTAACTAGTAAGTTTTTCGTTTGTTGATAATGATTTAACATCATTAAGTGATTTTCGCGACCGATACCTGACATTTTGTATCCACCGAACGCAGCATGCGCTGGGTAAGCATGGTAACAGTTTGTCCATACGCGACCCGCTTGAATCGCACGTCCGAAACGGTATGCAGTGTTCATGTTACGAGACCATACACCTGCACCAAGACCGTATAACGTATCGTTGGCAATTTCTAATGCTTCTTCTTGCGTTTTGAACGTTGTTACTGAGACAACTGGACCAAAAATTTCTTCTTGGAAAATACGCATTTTGTTATTTCCTTTGAAGACAGTTGGTTTTACATAATACCCACCAGCTAAATCGCCTTCTAAATTATTGCGTTCTCCACCAATTAGACACTCTGCTCCTTCTTGTTTACCAATATCTAAGTATGACAAGATTTTTTCTAATTGCTCATTTGAAGCTTGTGCACCCATCATTGTATTTGGATCTAAAGGATTACCTACTTTAATTGCTTCAACGCGAGCTAATACTTTCTCCATGAATTTATCGTAAATCGATTCTTGAACTAACGCTCGAGAAGGACAAGTACATACTTCACCTTGATTTAATGCGAACAAAACAAATCCTTCTACTGCTTTATCTAAGAATGCATCGTCATGATCCATCACATCTTCAAAGAAAATGTTTGGTGACTTGCCACCTAATTCTAAAGTAACTGGAATCAAATTTTGGGAAGCATACTGCATGATCATACGACCTGTCGTCGTTTCACCAGTGAAAGCAATTTTACCGATACGTGGGTTCGATGCTAGTGGCTTCCCTGCTTCTAACCCAAAACCATTAACGACATTCAATACACCTGGAGGTAATAAATCGCCCACTAGATCTGCAAATACTAGAATACTAGCTGGTGTTTGCTCAGCAGGTTTTAACACGACACAGTTTCCTGCAGCTAGTGCTGGTGCGAGCTTCCATATTGCCATTAAAAGCGGGAAGTTCCAAGGAATGATTTGTCCTACTACACCAATTGGTTCATGGAAATGATACGCGACTGTATCGTTGTCAATTTGACTTAAAGATCCTTCTTGCGCACGAATTGCTCCTGCAAAGTAGCGGAAGTGATCGATGGCAAGTGGTAAGTCAGCATTTAATGTTTCACGTACTGCTTTTCCGTTATCCCATGTTTCTGCAACTGCTAACATTTCTAAATTTTCTTCCATGCGATCAGCAATTTTATTTAATATATTAGCACGCTCAGCAACAGATGTTTTGCCCCATGCGTCTTTTGCTGCATGAGCTGCGTCTAGTGCTAGCTCAATGTCTTCAGAAGTTGAACGAGCGATTTGAGTGAAATTTTTACCCGTAATAGGCGTCACATTATCAAAATATTGACCTTTTACTGGGGCAGCCCATTTTCCGTTAATATAGTTATCATACTTCTCTTTAAAAGTTACAATCGAGCCTTTTGTGTTTGGATTTGCATATACCATTCTCAAATTCCTCCATTTCGTTCGTAATTCCCGATGTATGCGCTTTCATTCTAAGAATAAAAGAATACTAAATTAAGGAAATCCGTCCACTTCATATTGTCAGATTTCATTGAAAATTACAACATATTTGTTTGGTAAATATGTTAATAGTTTGTGAATGTCATTAAAAAAAGGTTTGTAGCGATGATTCTCGCTACAAACCTTTTAAAATATTAATCTTCTAATGTATTGATTTCAACTATAATCGCAGTTACTAATGTAATGACAACAATTGCTGTTAACAACATGAGGACCACTTTGCTCAACTCCTACCAAGTTTTATATCCTTCTGAACCAGGATAATCAAGCATAGCGCCCAACGGAATTGCATAGGCAATGATGATAAGAGCGAATGCAATGCCAATCCAGATCCACCAGTTTTCAAGAAATTTCGGTGTATGTTCAGTATCGCTTTCCGCCATTGGAAAGTCGACAAAATCTTCTTCACGTACAGCTTTTGGTGAAAGGAACATTGACATAACAACAATATAAATTAAAATCATCGCTGATAAGAATAAGATACTTCCTCCAACTGCCATTGTTACATGATTAGTTATAAGACCTTCAAACCAGCCCTGTGCAGCAGGATGATCATTATAACCTGAATATGCGGTACGTCTTGGCGCACCAAGAAGTCCTAATATATGTTGAGATGTCGACATTAACAACATCCCTATTGTCCATGTAATAATTTGAATAAAACCAAGCTTTTGCATTGATTTTGAAAATTTACGACCTGTTAAATATGGAATCAACCAAAATGTTAGACCCATGAACGTCATGGCTACTGGTGTTCCGACAGTAATGTGGAAATGTCCCACAATCCATAATGTATTGTGTACTAATTCATTTAATTGGAAACTCGCGTTTATAATCCCGCCAGCTCCACCAGGAATAAAGAACGCCATTGCTACAAAAATTGATGTAAAGCGAACATCTTTCCATGGGAGTTTCTTAATCCAACCAAATAATCCTTTTCCACCTTTTTGACGACCTGCTATTTCAAAAGTAGCAAACATCGAGAAAGCTGTTATTAATGATGGCACGATTACCATGAACGTTAATACAACTTGAAGGAATTTCCAAAAATCAGATATTCCCGGTTCTGTTAATTGATGGTGAAATCCAACTGGAATTGAAAAGAGAATAAATAATACAAATGCCAGACGTGCTAACGAATCACTGAATACTTTTGTACCAAGTAATTTCGGAACGACTACATACCAAGCCATATATGCTGGTAATAGCCAAAAATATACTAGAGGATGACCAAAATACCAAAATAATGAGCGGCTTAGTTCGACATTTATCGTATCTACCCAACCAAACGCCCATGGAATGAATTGAAATACAACTGTTGCCACTACGCCTAAACAAGAAATAATCCACATGACAATTGTTGTTATTGCCATAAAGGCGAATAGTGGACTTAATTTACCTTTGTGCTCTTTACGCCAAACGATATAATGACCTACTAATGCAAAACTAGTAATCCAAGTTCCAATAACAAACAAGGCTAGCCCTACGTAAAACCATCCACTTGCCTTCAATGGTGCATAGAACGTATACAACACCGAAGCTTTTCCGGAAACAATCATAATCGTGGCTAATACGGTACCTATCGTTGTCACTGCAAAGCCTATCCAGGCGACTAAACGAACTTTGGGACCGAAACTTCCAAGACTTTTACTCATACCTGTTATAAAGAAACCAAAAATAAAATAAGTTGTAAAAATAAGTGCAAGCAACACACCGTGTGCCGTTAAAATTTGATAATAATCTAACCAACTTGGTAATTGGAGAGCGTCATTTCTAATGAAAACTTGAAGCAAACCTGCTAATGTCCCGATTAAAAATGCAATGTATGCTACTGCTATATTCCATAAAGCTAACTTGCGATCTTGTGCAGCAATCATTACTAATACACCTCAATTTCTGTAGACATCATGTGGTGGCCTGCTCCGCAATATTCATTACAAAGAATCAAATACTTTCCGGGTTTGTCGAAAGTGTATGATTTTGTTGTAATATGACCAGGAACGACCATCATATTGACTTTTGTGTCAACGATGGTAAAACTGTGAACAACATCCGTACTCGTTACTTTAAAAATGATTTCCTTACCAACCGGAACTTTAAGTTCTGGGGCAGTATAGCCAAAAGCCAATGCCACAATAGCAACTTGATAAGTATCCTCATCGAGCTTTGTAACTCCTGGATTATCAAACGGAGCAGTTTCATTTACTTTTTTGGGGTCAATTGTATCAACTCCGCCCGATGGTGTATGGTTGTGAGCAAATGCACTAACCCCTACAATACTTAAAAACACTATGAGTGATACGATACCAAATACTAACCAAATTTTTTCATACTTATGAAGATGCATACTTATCTACTCCTTTTCAACGTCCTACATACATTAAATAAACGATTATCCACATGGCTAAAATAACGATTCCAACAACAAAAACACTTACTAATGTTCCTTTTAGATTTATTTCTGGTGGTTGGTTTTTTTTACTCACTTCACACACCTCTTCCATTCATTCATCCTATGTTTAAGGGTAATACTTTAGTAGCACAAGCAGTGTGATGTTTATCACACTTTTCGAGCTTTTTCATAAATTTGTCGAATTCTAGTTGAATTACTCTAAACTAGTGATGCAAAATTTCTTCTTACTGGGCTCATAGGAAGTTTATTCCGCTTCGCTAGAGGTTTAATCGGCTTCGCGGTTATTTTTATCGGCTTCACACTCGTTTTAATCGGCTTCACTGAGCTTAGTATAAAAAG